>CALFTM010000088.1 GCA_937916355.1 uncultured Bacteroidales bacterium | reverse complement strand
GATTTTGAGTACGTTCATTCAGGAACGTCTTCCACTTGTCCTTCCACTTTTGGAAGTCTCTCTTGAAATCATCTTCTTTAGCATCTTTCAGAGTGCGCATCAATTGCTGAAGTTCCTGACCTGCAAGCAGTTTGGGATTTTTTGTAATCTTACGTCTGACAATGGCGCACATGTGATAATGGCACATCTGTATCTTATAACCGGCAAACACTTTGAACAAGCTCTGAATACCATCTATCACCATTCCATTCAGAATGTAGCCATTCTTTTCAATCTCACGAACTGCATCTACATAGTCAGACACATGCTCATGGCAAATGTGTTTCATATAAAGAGGTTTGCCGGTATTCGTGTCCAATGCGGCAATGACACCGCAATTGCGACCAAAGTAGGTCGCGTCAATGTTGACTATGCCGTGTCCGCCGATTTTAGGGTTATGCCATTCAACGGAGACGCTCTTTAAAAGTCGCTTGATGGTAGATTCACTTACTTTATAACGTAGCGACAACTCATGAATTGTCTGTTTCTCTTCCGTATAGGCTTTCCAAACAACATTACTCTTAAGATACATTTTACCTCGGAACTGGCAGCCACAAACCATGCATTTGTACAACTGGATTCCTTTACGCACACCGTTTTTCTTTGTTATCGGAGAGTGGCAGTTGGGACACTTTTTTTATTCATTGGAATGTCGATTTTAGGGATTTTGAAATGCACGCAAAGTTACTGTGAATCGGACAAGTCTGCAAGTGTCAGCCTGCAAAATGACCTATTGAGCATTTTCAAAAGTAAATTTTGCATTTCAAAGATTTGAAATGGCCACATCACCTGTGTTTATCGGGAATGTGGGCATATCGTAGCCTGCAAATTGACCTATAGGTCACTTTTTTCGGGAATTTTAAGTTAAAACGATAGGTAATTAGTGTTTTTAAGTGTAACTTTGTGCTTGATTTTTGTGACTCTGTTTGATAGTCATTGTGACTATCAACGGCGAAGCCGTAGAAAGAGATGAGGTTGATGTTTAACGCATTGTTTTGTGTATTCTCAAAATGAGTGTAATGAGAGATTTCGAAAATTTGAAAATTGCAGTTGCCGGAACCGGATATGTGGGTTTGAGTATTGCTACATTGTTGGCTCAGCATCATGATGTTGTGGCAGTTGATGTGGTGAAGGAAAAGGTGGATTTAATCAACGCAAGGAAGTCGCCGATTCAGGATGATTATATCGAAAAGTATCTGAAAGAGAAGGATTTGCGATTGTTAGCAACATTAGATGGGAAGGCTGCATACGCAGATGCGGATTTTGTGGTGATTGCTGCTCCGACAAACTACGACCCGGTGAAAAACTATTTTGATACGAGTCATGTAGAGGAGGTTATTGATTTGGTGTTAGAGGTAAATCCGGATGCCGTGATGGTAATCAAATCAACTATACCTGTGGGTTACACTCGAAATCTTTATGTGAAATATGCCGATAATTTTGCTCAAACAGCTGCTCTAAAAGGTAAAAAGTTCAATTTGCTTTTTTCTCCGGAGTTTTTAAGAGAGAGCAAAGCTTTGTACGATAATTTATATCCGTCCCGAATTATAGTGGGGTATCCTAAAAAAATTGATGCGGATGGTTTTGAAGATGAAAACAGGGCAATAGAGGAGGTGGCTAATCCTGATATTGAGAATTATGCCCAAATCTTTGCCCAACTGTTGAAAGAGGGTGCTCTGAAAGAGGATGTTGAAGTCCTTTTTATGGGCATGAAGGAGGCGGAAGCTGTTAAGTTGTTTGCCAATACCTATTTGGCTCTCCGTGTTAGTTATTTTAACGAGTTGGATACGTATGCGGAGGTTAAGGGTATGGATGCGCAAGCCATCATTCAAGGTGTAGGTTTGGATCCGCGTATTGGAACGCACTATAATAATCCAAGTTTTGGCTATGGAGGATATTGTTTGCCCAAAGACACGAAACAGTTGTTGGCAAACTATGAGGATGTGCCTCAAAATATGATGACTGCTATTGTGGAAAGTAATCGTACCCGCAAAGACTTTATCGCAGACCAAATTCTTCGACAGGCAGGATATTATGATTACACCGACCAAAGTGGATACAATCAAGAGAGGGAAAAAGAGGTTACCATCGGCGTTTATCGTTTGACGATGAAGAGCAATTCCGATAACTTCCGTCAAAGTTCCATTCAAGGTGTCATGAAGCGTGTCAAAGCAAAGGGTGCAACGGTGATAATTTATGAACCGACTTTGGAGGACGGAACCACATTTTTTGGCAGCAAGGTGGTGAATGACCTCGAACAATTTAAGTCCCTTAGTAATGCTATCGTGGCCAACCGCTATGATTCCGTTTTGGATGATGTTAAAGATAAGGTTTACACGAGGGATATATTTGGACGAGATTAAGAGGGGGGTACAAACTCAAGCGAGGAGATATTTGTTGCATCAATATTTCGAGAGAGGCTTTTTGGAAGTTGGCAAAATATAAGTATCCGACTCATCAGATTGTATTTTGCTCCGAGAATGCTTTAAAAACTATTTTGTTCAAAAGCCATTACACTTTATGAAAAACAAATATTTTCCCGAAGAATCAATATCAACGAATGATTTGTTTTTTGTCTGCTATATGGTAGAACGAGTTGCAAGGAAAATTAAACAGCGCAATTCATACGTTGTAAACCAAATAGGAAAAGAAAAATTATATCACTTTTTAAGTTTAGCACAGGTTCTTCATTCTTCCAATCCTTTGCAAGTTGAGGCTGAGTGGATAGAGGAGTTTAATTTGCAGGACGGAACTTTTGATATTACAAATGTGGATAAGAATTTGTGTGATAAGATTCCCACTCCCCTTGAAATGGGAAGCGTCTATTCTCGTTTGATAGATTCTGTCTCTGAAAATTATGTGGATGGGTTAGTCGAAGTTTATAATTCAGACTTATGTGATGTCATAGACAACTATAATTCAAGTGCTTATTATGAGCCATCATATTATATAACAAGAGCTTATTTGAATGGAGGGTTTTAGTGTTGTGTGTGGCATGGTGATGAAGAGTTTTGAATGATGAATAACAAGTATAAAGAGGAGGTCCAATCATTAATCTTTACAAATGAGGTAGAGAAATTAATGCTGAATGTGAGAGGGCAAATGTCTTGCTTGATAGAGATGTCGCCACGCTTTATAGTGTGGAGACCAGGATTGTGAATTAAGCTGTAAAGAATAATCCCTTAAAATTTCCGGAAGGTTATGTTTTAGAATAGGATGAAAAGGAATTTTCGGTTCTAAGGTCGAAATTTTCGACCTTAGAACAAAGAGAGGGAAGAGGTCGTCATTCTAAGTACAATGCAAAAGCCTTTACAGAAAAAGGTCTCTATATGTTGGCGACTATTTTAAAATCTCCAAGAGCAGTAGAGGCAACTCTTGCCATCATAGACACCTTTACGATGACAAGACAATTGGCTCGCACGATGGAGTCGCTTCAAACAGTGGAAGATGGAGGAGAACAGCAGAAGTCTCTTCTTCAAAAGACCGGCGAGATTTTAGCAGACATAGTGGGAAATAACTTATCAACAGCAGATTCCGAAACCGAAATAGACTTAATTTCGCAGTTGAGAAGGTTAAGCATAAGGTTGTTCGTAAAAGAAAAGAATGACAGACTGCGTTTAAAATTATGTCTGAGTTAAAGGTTGAACGTAGAAGAGGTGGAGAAAATACTTGATATAGTGAAATAATGGGAAACTCAAATATAAAACAACAAGATGATATTTTTCTCTTACAAGTCCGTTTATTTAGATTAGCTCAACTAAAATGGAATGTTGACGCAAAAAAATGCAGTGAAATTTTCAATAAGTATAAGATATATGAATATATAGAGACTTGTTATGATTTTTATCATATTCAAGGAGATGAAGCTAACTTTGATGATATAATGAAATATTTGGATAATATTGGTGCAGAGTTATGATTTTGAGAGAGGGAATAGAGTTGTATCATGCAAGTTACAAGGTGGTGGATAAGATTGATTTGTCTTGTTGTTCTGAAGGAAAGGATTTTGGTAAGGGATTTTATTTGACATCTGATTTTGGACAAGCTTGCAAGTTTGTAAAGACATCTATCAAGAAAGCACTTGTAAATGGTGTTGATGTTGAGAATGATAGGATGGGATATGTCTCTGTATATAAGTTTGAAAGAGTGTTTGATGAATTATCGGTTTATGAGTTCCCTGAGGCAAATAGGGAATGGCTTAATTGTGTGACAGAACATCGTAAAAGAGTTGAAAGTAGAATTGCTGATTGGGACACTTACGACATTATAGCGGGTAAGATAGCAAATGATACGACAAATCAGGTTTTGACAGCTTATATAAATGGCTTGTATGGTGAAATAGGTTCAGATTTAGCTGATGAGACTGCAATTAGGATGTTGTTGCCGAACAAACTCTCAGACCAAGTTTGTCTTAAATCGGAATTGGCGTTAAAATGTTTCTGCTTTTTAGAGGCGAAGGAGGTTCGGATTGATGAAAGCAAGTAAATATGAATATACAATGCAACTTCTTGCTGCTATGACTTCAGAAGAGATTGCAAAACGAAAAAACATATCGAAAATAGAGGCGTTTGATATATTTATGCAGTCTGAAACTGCCGAAATGCTATTCAATGATGAGTTTGTTTTGTGGTGGAATGGTCCGGTTTATTTGGCTGAGATGTATGAAAAAGAGATGATTTCGAAAAAGTAGTTAATGCTAAATGTGAGAGGATAAAATGTCTTGCTTGATAGCGACTAGCTATGCTTTATAAATGCGAAAAACAAGAACTGGTCAAAAATTTCGACCGGTTGAGATATTGAATTTTTTTTTGAAATAAGTATGGATTTTTATTGTTCTGTTTCTTTCTTTGACGGCGTGAAGTGCTTTGGGAATTTTCCTACAGTAGGTATGCAGCATGGTGGTTGTATTGAAATTGGTGTTGATAATTTTCATCATACAATTCCGTTAGCAGGAGTGCAAGATTTTTTAGATAATTGTCATAGTGATTATGTAGTTGATTATGATAATTTTCTGAATAGTCTTCCTTTGTGGAGAAAATGTGAATTAGATGTAACGCTAAATGAATTTTTGTTTAAATATAACCAAAGGATTACAAAAATTTTAAATCTCATAAATGGAGATTATTTTGACTCTTTTGATGTTAAGAATGACAGAATTTGTATAGGTTACTTATCAGTTTCAAATTGGATGAAATGCTATAATTGTGCTTGTAGCCAGGATATAGAATTTGGAGGACGTTTTTCTATTCCTCAATTTTGGAAAAACAGACTCGCATACTTGTCTAAGGACTTGTGTAGCGTGGATTTTTATCTAAATTTTCAGACCAATTATTTTCATTTAGAAGATGAGGCAGTCGATTCTGTCTATCCTCTTTATATTGAAAAAGGGGAAAAAGGTTTTTCAGTCTCTATTGCAGAAGTTAAGTCTTGGATAAATGATTGTTGTGGTGTGAGATTGTGGTTAAGATGATTATTGTTTTATTTATTTAGAACAATGGTATTTTGAAGAGTGTTATCTTTTAAAATATTTTGATTAAAGTTTAAATTTCTCTTGTTGTGATGGATAAGTTGAGGATTAAAGTTTCAGATTTTCAAGCGATTAACAAGGCGGATATCCTATTAAATGGCATCACTGTGCTAACGGGAGAAAATAGTTCAGGTAAAAGTACTTTATCAAAATTGCTTTATTACGGCCTAGATCTTAATTTGAGGTATGAAAGCATTAGATATGGAGATCTTAAATCCAATTGGAATAGACTTTTATTTCGGTTGATGAATTTTTCAGATGATTTAAAGATTGAAACTAGAGATTATTTTAAAGACTTCATTACTAATAATGATTTTGATAATAATAAAAATAGTATAAGGTTATTTGTAGAAAGACTAAAGTCCCAATATGCAGATGTGGATGTGACATTAGATTTTAGGCGTTTTCTCTATTCTGTTCTCCCCCCAGATTATACATCTTTGAATGAAGATGTGATTGATGAAGGTTTAGATTGTGAACTAGCATTTCATTTAATAGAAAAATATTTGAATGATATTGAGGCGGATTTTATTCAAAAAAGACAAAACAGATCTATTGCAGACTTTTTTGATATGTTTAGGGGAATAACGCATTTTAATGTCAAACAGTCGCAACTCTCATTTTTTGAATTTGAAAGGTGTATTTTGTCTGAAGATAGAGTTAATAATATCTTTTCAGTAGATAATATAATTTATAATGATTCACCTGTATCAATTTTTTTAACGGATGTAAATAAATGGAGATTAGTTGAAGAGGAAACGTATAATCAACGATTAAGACAACACCTTATAGACAATCAACTTGTGATGTTGCAAGGAGAGTCTTTGAATCTTTATAATGTCATTTCTAATATTATAGGTGGTCAAGTTAATTTAGAGACATCTGATATTGGAGCAAAATTTACTTATAAACGTAGTTCTGATGGTTTAAGAATTAATGTTGTAGATAGTGCCACTGGCATTAAACAATTTGCAATTTTGCAGTTGTTGTTAAAAAGAGGCTTGCTAACGGATAGAACTTTGTTGATATTGGATGAACCTGAAGCACATTTGCACCCTCAATGGATTGTTGAATATGCAAGAGTGATTGTTCTTTTGAATAAAATATTGGGTGTAAAATTTATGCTGGCAACTCATAGTCCGGACTTCATTAATGCATTGCGTTCTATTGCAGAAAAAGAGGATGTTTTAGATTCTGTTCAAATGTATCTTTCGACTAAAGTTTCCGGAACAGAACAATTTGAATTTAAAAGTTTGGGTGTTGATGTTGAACCTATATTTGAATCATTTAATATTGCATTAGATAGAATTGGTTTGTATGGTATTTGATGAGTTGTGGGAGAAATCGTACTTTTTTCCCTCTAATTGTGTGATGGAGTTACAAGATATATTGAAAAGAGAGGGAGGAATCGGTTTAGCAGAACAAGGTGTAAGAATTCTTTCTTTGGATGATTTGGAACGGAAAAATAAACCCGGTACTCCTTTGGAGACTGTAGATATGTCTATAGCGGTAAAGGATAGAGATTCACAAAAAAACGCAAGATTTTTGTTGTGTGAATTTAAATTTCGTCAAAAAAATGTAGGTAACTTAAAAAAGAAAGATTTAGAGGATAAGGTTCTTCATTCACGTAGTTTATTGGATGGAAATAGCATTGATAATAAGGTGTATTTCTTGTTTTCTAAGGAACAATATCAGCGTGCGAGAAGTTTGTTTGAACGTAATTTTTATTCATGTGGGCGGTATAAGGGATTACGAATCGTTCAAACTGAGAAAAGTTTTGTTGAAATGCTATCTGTCGCAAGAAGATAAGTCTGTTGGGTTGTAAGTTTTTTAACTTGGTTGAGTAAAAGTTGTTTCAAAAATTTGCATAGATAATAGATGAGCAGAGAGGAGATACGATCATTAATCTCTACAAATGAGGTAGAGAAATTAATGCTGAATGTGAGAGGACAAAATGTCTTGCTTGATAGAGACGTTGCCATGCTTTATGGAGTAGAGACAAAGCGTGTTAATGAGGCTGTAAAAAATAATCCGGAAAAATTTCCTGAAGGTTATATTTTAGAATTGGATGAAAAGGAATCTTCGGTTCTAAGGTCGAAATTTTCGACCTTAGAACAAAAAGAGGGAAGAGGTCGTTATTCTAAGTACAATGTAAAAGCCTTTACAGAAAAAGGTCTCTATATGTTGGCGACTATTTTAAAATCTCCAAGAGCAGTAGAGGCAACTCTTGCCATCATAGACACCTTTACGATGACAAGACAATTGGCTCGCACGATGGAGTCGCTTCAAACAGTGGAAGATGGAGGAGAACAGCAGAAGTCTCTTCTTCAAAAGACCGGCGAGATTTTAGCGGACATAGTGGGAAATAACTTATCAACAGCAGATACTGAAACAGAAATAGAACTTAATTTCGCAGTTGTGAAGATTAAGCATAAGGTTGTTCGTAAGAGAAAAGAGTAATAGACTGTGCTTTTTGTAAAATCATGTCTGAATTAAAGCAGAAAACAGTAAAAGGCGTTGTGTGGAGTGCCGTTGAACGATTCTCAGTTCAGGGTATTCAATTTGTGGTGATGATATTCATGGCTCGTATGCTGACACCAGATGATTATGGATTGGTGGGTATGCTGGCTGTCTTTATTGCCATTTCTCAGTCATTTATTGATAGTGGATTTTCTCAATCGTTGATTAGAAAGCAAGATAGAACGGAGGTAGATAACTCTACTGTTTTTTATTTCAATATTGTTTTTGGGCTTTTGTTCTATTGTTTGCTGTTTGTTTCTGCTCCGTTAATTGCTAAGTTTTACAAAGAGCCTTTGTTGGTGGATTTGACTCGTGTTTTAGGGTTAAGTGTATTGATAAACTCTTTTGTTATTGTTCAGAGAGCTTTACTAACGGTTCATATAGACTTTAAAACGCAAGCTAAGGCCGCCTTGGTGGCTTCTATTGTTTCCGGTGCAGTAGGACTTTATATGGCCGCAACTGGTTTTGGTGTATGGGCATTGGTGGCGCAGCAGTTGGTAAATTTGGGTTTGAATGCCATTATGTTATGGATTCTTTCAAAATGGCGTCCTCAATGGGTATATTCTTGGACATCTTTCAGAGAGTTGTTCTCTTTTGGTTCTAAGTTGTTGGCTTCCGGATTGTTGGATACTCTGTATAACAATATTTATCAAATTATGATTGGTAAATTGTTTTCAGCTTCAAATCTTGGTTATTACTCAAGAGCTTCTCATTTTGCAGAATTTCCATCTTCCAATTTGACGGGGATTATGCAGCGGGTGACTTATCCTGTTCTTTGTTCTATCCAAGATGATGATGAGCGATTGGCAAGTGTTTACAGACGTTTCTTAAAACTCTCTGCATTTATCATTTTTCCGATGATGGTGGGGCTGGCTGCTGTAGCAGAGCCGTTTATTTTAGTTCTTTTAGGCGAAAAATGGCTTTTTGCTGCAACTCTGCTTTTTATCATCTGTTTTTCAAGAATGTGGTATCCCATCCATGCTATTAATTTGAATTTATTACAAGTTAAAGGACGTTCTGATTTATTTTTGCGTTTGGAGATTATAAAGAAGGTGATAGGTGTTTCTATTTTATGTATTACGATTCCAAGAGGTTTGATCGCAATGTGTATAGGAAGTTTTTTTTCTTCTATTATTTGTTTAATCATTAATACATACTATACAGGTAAACTGATTAATGTAGGGTTTGTTAGGCAAATGTTGGATTTGTTCCCTATCTTGTTTTTGTCATTGATGATGGGTGGGTTAGTATATGGATTGGGTTATTATTTCTCATTAACGCCATTATTCACATTGATTATAGGTTCGCTAATAGGATCTGTTTTTTATATCTCTATTGCAAAAATATTTAAATTTGCAGAGTGGAATGAGTTAATGATGATAATACGAAAAAAATAGTTTAGAAATGAGTAAAGATACAATAACTGTCACATCTCCCTTGCTCCCAAATTTAGAAGAGTTTAATAAACTCTTGAAAGAAATATGGGGTAGCAAGTGGATAACAAATAATGGTAGTTTTCATAAGCGGTTGGAGAAAGAATTGGCGGCGTACTTAAAAGTACCTTTTGTCAGTTTGTTTACCAATGGCACATTGCCTTTGATAACGGCTTTGCAGGCATTGAGAGTTACAGGTGAAGTGATAACGACTCCTTATAGTTTTGTGGCAACAACCCATTCACTTTGGTGGAACGGCATTAAACCAGTCTTTGTTGATATTGATCCGCAAACAGGAAATATAGATCCAGACAAAATAGAAGCAGCAATTACACCGAAGACAACAGCTATAATGCCTGTGCATGTATATGGAAAACCATGTGATACAAAAAAGATTCAAGAGATAGCGAATAAATATGGATTGAAGGTGATTTACGATGCTGCTCATGCTTTTGGTGTGGAGATAAATGGAGAGAGTATTTTGAACGCTGGAGATATGTCCACATTGAGTTTCCATGCCACTAAGGTTTATAATACGATAGAAGGTGGAGCATTGGTGATGCATGATGAAGAGACAAAAAAGCGTATTGATTATTTGAAGAATTTTGGTTTTGCCGGAGAGACAGAGGTGGTGGCGCCCGGTATTAATAGCAAGATGGATGAGATGCGTGCTGCATACGGATTGCTCAATCTTCGTCATGTGGATGCCGCTATTGAGGCTCGTCATCAGGTGGCGATTAAGTATAGAGAGGGGCTGCAGGGTGTTGATGGAATTTCTTTTATGAAGGATATGCCGGGGGTGAAGCATAATTATAGTTATTTCCCAATATTTGTTGATGCAGAAAAATATGGTATGACTCGTGATGAATTGTATTTCAAAATGAAAGATGCCAAAGTATTGGGACGTCGTTATTTTTATCCTCTTATCAGTGAATTTTCCACTTATCGTGGATTGCCGAGCTCTTCCAAAGAAAACTTACCTAATGCTCACAAAATGGCAGATAGTGTAATTTGTTTGCCAATGCATCATGAGTTAGGTGATGAGGAAATCAAACGAATTTTAGAGTTGATTGTTGTTTAATTGGCGTTTTAGTCAAGTTGAGTATATAGAAGTTTGTTAAACGAATAAGTAGATGATAAGATGGCAACAATTGTTTTAAATATAGAAGATGAAAGCATGCTTTCTCAGATAAAAAAGCTTGTTCTTTATTAAAAGGTGTGAAGGAAGTAAAAATTGTAAAAACTAAAGCTATTTCTGCCGATTTAGTTAAATCTAGTGGTTACAAAGAAGCTATGAGAGATAAAAGCGAGGGTAGAGTTTTTCAAGCTGATGGTGCGGATGATATGTTTCAACAAATTTTAGGGTATGTACCGCGTTGAATATACAATCGTTTTAAGAAGGATTTGAAACGATGAGAAAAACGAGGTTTAGAACTCAGAAAGTTGTTGGATGTTATAGAAATGTTGGCAAATTCTGGAGAGTTACCTAATACTTATCGACCTCATAAATTGAGTGGAAATAAATCAGGGTTGTGGGAATGTCATGTTCAGTCTGACAGGCTTTTGGTTTGGGAGCAAGATGATGAATTTTTGACATTGCTATTTTTGCAAACAGGAACTCATTCAGATATATTTAAATGATTTGGTATTTGTTTATACTCTTGTAAATAAGTTGCATTTGTGAGTAAAATTAGCTTGGCGAAGATGTAACAAGTCGGATATTATAGATTATGATATAATTTTTTGCTTGCTACATAAGGTGATAATGGAATATTTTAACGAAGTGTTGATTTGAGTTTATAGTAATGGAACAAAAGAGACTTATGCTCCTTGGTGGATTGCGTTATCTTCTTCCTGTAATAGAGGAAGCTCATAAGATGGGCATATACGTCATAACTGCGGATTATCTTCCTGGTAATATTGCTCACAAATATTCCGATGAGTATTGCAATGTGAGTATTATAGATAAAGAAGCAGTGCTTAAGGCTGCACAAGAATTGAAAATTGATGGAATTCTTTCTCATGCGGTTGATCCTGGTGTTGTGACTGCTGCATACGTTGCAGAGAAAATGGGTTTACCTTTTCAATGTTCTTATGAAGCCGCTTGTATTCTTCAAGATAAATCAAAATTTCGTCAGTTCTTGCGAGACAATGGTTTTAATTGTCCGAATGCGAAAGGATACACAAACGCAGAGGAGGCATTAAAGGATGTTGATTATTTTAATTGGCCGGTGATAGTAAAACCTGTCGATTCTGCGGGAAGCAAAGGGGTATCTCGTGTGGATAATCCGAAAAATCTCCATGAAGCAATTGCATACGCACTTTCAGAATCTCATAATGGACGTTTTATTATAGAGGATTTTTTAGAAAAACAAGGTTTTTCAGTTGGGTCAGAATCTTTTGTAGTAGATGGAAAATTACTTTATAATGGCTTTTATGATCAGTATTTTGATAAGAATGCAGTTAATCCATATACACCATCAGCAGAGGTTTGGCCTTCCGTTATGGAGCAAAAATACCAAGATGAAATAAAGCTAGAACTTCAACGATTATTTACTCTACTTGGTGTTACAACTGGACTTTTTAATGTTGAGTGTCGTGCATGTACTGATGGAAAAGTATATTTAATGGAAGTGTCGCCTAGAGCAGGAGGGAATCGTCTTGCTGAAATGCTAAATTATGCTGCAGATGTAAATATAAATGAAGCGGAGGTAAGAAAAGCAGTTGGATTGTCTGTCATTAATATGCATGAACCAAACTATAGGGGACATTTTGCTATTTTAGTGCTTCATTCAGAAAAGGAGGGTTCGTTTCAAAAAATTATAATTGAAACCACTTTTAAGGAGAAGCATGTTATAGAAGAAGAAATTCGTCTTTCTGTGGGAGATACTGTAGGGTCATTCACAGGAGCAAATGCAGCATTGGGAACCTTGTTTTTAAAATTTGATACCAGAGAAGAATTGGCAGAAGCTCTTGAATCACAATCAAAGTGGCTTTCTATAATCGTGTCATAATATGAGGCAAAAACCAATAGGAGGATATTTCGAATGGGAATTTCCACCTCAAAGAAATTACACAATACATTCTAATGCTGTACTATTAAATAGTGGAAGACATGCATTGGAATATATATTAAGGGGTTTGGGTGATGTTTCAAAATTATATATTCCATATTTCACATGCGATGTAATTATCCAGCCATTGAAATATCTAAATATTCCATATACATTTTATCAAATAAATGAAAATTTGGAGATTGCATTAGATATTCAATTATCAGGTGGCGAATATCTTCTTTATACAAACTATTATGGTATAAAAGATACATATGTAGAGCATATTGCAGAAAAATATAGAGATAAGATTATAATAGACAATGCTCAGGCTTTGTTTTGTCCGGAATATGCAGTTCATCAGTTTTATAGTCCACGCAAGTTTATGGGAATGCCTGACGGAGGCATGGTAGTATCAGATTTAGTTGATTATTCTTTAAGTTTATCACAAAGTTTATCTTTTGATAAGTGTTCTCACTTGCTTAAGCGTATCGAATTGATTCCAATTGAGGGTTATAATGATTTTAGAAATGTAAGTAAACTTATTTCAGAGTCTTCTTTATCAAAGATGAGTAAGATATCAGAACATATTCTAAGATCTGTAGATTTGAATCAAATACATGAATCAAGACGTAGGAATTTTATGTTGCTTCATAAATATCTCAAAAAATCAAATAAACTTGTTATTCCTGATTTTGATTCTTTTGAGTGCCCTTTGGTTTATCCATATTGGACAAGTGATAAAGATTTGAAGTCTCATCTGATAAAAGAACAAGTATTTGTTGCGACTTATTGGCCTAATGTTCTAGATTGGACAACGCCGGATATGATTGAATATGAGTTGGCAAATAATTGCTTGGCTATACCTTGTGATCAAAGGTATGGTGATGAAGATATGAAAAGAATAATAGAATTGATTTTAAGAAAATGAAAAAGATATTAATATTAGGGGGCAATTATGTAGAGATTGAAATAGTAAACCGAGCGAAATTGTTGGGGTATTATACGATTGTCACAGACAATTATGAAGATTGGGCTTTGAGTCCGGCAAAAATGATTGCTGATGAGGGTTGGAATATAAGTTGGTCAGATATTGATTCTTTGGAATTAAGGTGTGTTAGTGAAAATGTAAATGGTGTAATTGCTGGATTTAGTGAATTTAGGGTCGAGGCAATGATTAATTTGTGTAATCGCCTTAATTTGCCATGTTCCCTCACAATGTTACAATTAGAAGTAACTCGTGATAAAATTTTATTTAAGGACACTTGTAGAAAATATGGAGTGCTTACGGTTCCTGAATATAAAATTGGAGATACCATAAAATTTCCGGTAATAATCAAACCTGTAGATAGGGCAGGTTCAATAGGTGTAAATATTGCTCATAACGACAAGGAATTAGATGTGTATTACAATAATGCATTGTCGTTGTCACCTTCAAAAAAAGTAATAATTGAGGATTTTATTTCGGAAGGAATGAAGTTTGATGTATATTATTATATACAAAATGGAGTGCCTTATTTTTTAGGAAGTAGTGATACCATCATGTGTAAAGGGGATAAAGGAGCGAAGATTCTCCAGAAATGTTGGCCATTTCATTCAAAATATGAGAGGGTGTATCATCAACGAGTGGAATCTAATATTTTAGATTTATTTTCTGGACTAAAAATTGATAATGCTTATGTTACAATGTCTGCTTTTTATGAAAATGGGAATTTCTATTTTTTTGAAGCTGGTTTCAGGTTAAGTGGGGAAATGTCATTCAACTACCAGGAATCATTAAGTGGTAATAACTACATAAATACAATGTTACATTATTCAATGAATGAAAAGTCGAATGAATTATATACAAATATTGAAAATAGAGAGAAATTTTGTGTTGTGCTTAATTTCTTTGTTACAGACGGAGAAGTTTCTGAAATAATTGGAATTGAAGATTTGTCACGTTGTAAGGAAATAAAGGCATTAAATGTTTATCTTGAAAAAGGAATGCAAATTCATAATTGTACAGATGTATTCAAGAAGGGTGCGATGGTTACTATTGTATGTGATAGTAGGGAGGAACTCATTAATACCATAAAAATGACGAATGATATGTTTGATATTTTAGATACGAATCGTAAATCATTGATTTATGAACGTGTTAATGACTTGGAGTTGTCTAATTATTATAGGTGAGTTCTATAAATTCACCGTTTAAACTTTTAAAAGTATAATAGCAGGGTGATAAACTTTTCGGTGCTTTTTGATTTATTTCGGCAATTTGCTGTCTTGTTGTATAGTTTTTGCCAATAAATTTTATTATATTGAAACAAAAGTTAGTTTCTATCATTATGAATATTAGTGTTCCAAATCCAGAAAAAAACTACAAAGTATTGGTTAGATGTATTACTTATAATCATTCAAAATTCATTTGTGATGCATTGAATGGTTTTTCAATTCAAGAGACAGATTTTCCATTTATTTGTATCGTGGTTGATGATGCAAGTAAAGATGGGACTCAGGATGTGATTAAGCAATATGCAAATGATAATTGTGATATGTCAAAATCAGAGATTTCAGAAGATGACATATCCGTTTATATTAGAGTTCCTCATAAGATAAATACAAATTGTGTTTTTTTGTTTTGTTTACTGAAACTTAATTTATATGGCAAGCCTGAAAAACAGGAAATATATAAACCATATCGTGTTGTTTGTGAATATGAAGCTTTATGTGAAGGTGATGACTATTGGATAGACTTATTAAAATTGCAGAAACAGGTGGATTTTTTGGAAAAGAATACAGCCTTTTTAATGAGTGTTAGTAAGGCTTGTTTTTTCTCGGAAACAAATAAAGAATTTGTGTTCATGCCATATAATGCAGAAGAACAGTCTGTAACATTAAAACCTGCAAATGTAATATTGAAAGGTGGATTGTATATTAATACGTGTAGTATTGTTTATAGGTCTGAACTTAATAATTACATGAAACGAAGGTATATTAAAAATAGTCCAATAGGAGATTATCCTTTACAAATAGTTGCGGCAATGGAAGGTAAAATTTTTTATTTTGGAGATTCAATGTGCGTCTATCGGGTTAATAATAATCAATCTTGGGTTGGTAGGCAGGCTCAGATTGATATTAAGACTAGAGTTGATCGAGTGTGTAATGAGGTAGAAATGTTATTAGGCTTTGCAAAAGATTATCCTTTTTTTGAAAAATATTTTAAACGTAGAATTAACTTTTATTTAAATTCTCAGTATAGACTTTTAGAAAATAGAGATTGCTTAGATTGTGGGTTTTCAAAATATGAACATTTTAGAACTTTTTTTTGGAAAATGGATAGATATGCAATTAAAAAAAATATAAAACTTCTGTTAAGGATTACAAATTTTTTTGTCAGAAGAATAATGAGTGTTTAATTGAAAAAAAAATGGATAAGTTAGTAGCGATTGTAGTTGTAACATACAATAGATTAGTTCTATTGAAAGAAGTAATAGAATCCTTGCGATTGCAGACGTTTGATGATTATAAAATCATAGTTGTAAACAATGGCTCTACAGATGGAACCTTAGAATGGCTTAGTAAGCAAAGTGATATTATTACGATAACTCAAGATAATCTTGGAGGAGCAGGAGGTTTTTTCTCTGGGATTAAGTATGCAGCGGAACATTCTTATGAGTATTGTTGGATTATGGATGATGATGTAATATGTGAACATACTGCATTAGAAGAATTAGTAAAGGCTTATTCAAGGAAGAGTAATATTGGATTTGTTTGTAGTAAGGTTATTGGCTTGGATGGTTGCCCTATGAATACTCCTGTTGTGGATGACAGACCATCGGCTAATGGGTATGCAGATTATTTAGATTTAATTGATTACGGAATGATAAAGGTGAAAACGGCAACATTTGTTTCTGTTTTTTTTTCAATTTCAGTGGTCAAAAATTTAGGTTTACCATATAAAGAATATTTTATATGGGGAGATGATGCGGAATATACACAAAGGATCTCCTCTTGCTATGATTGTTATTTGGCTACAAAGAGTTGTGTTGTCCATAAAAGAACTATTCAAGGTAGGTTGTCTTTTGAAGGTGAACTTGATTGTAATAGATTAAATAATTTCTTTTATATATTTAGAAATTCAAGTTTTAATAATATTTTGTACTCGGAAGAGGAAAGTAGCCGATTAAAAGTCTTCTATAAAAATTTTAAGTATGTTTTTAAATTAATTTTGAAATTAGACCTTTTTCGAGCGTCAATTGTATTAAGGTCATCTTTAGCATTTCTTAAATTTAACCCCAAAGTCTGTTATCCAAATTGTAAAGATTAAGGATTGTTGATTATTATTTGCCTGCTTAATAATGTATGGAGGGCTGATGAGGGGGGCTTTCCATAATTAGGGAATAAGTATAGTTTGTTTGTCTTAAAAAAAATTCTAATTATTCAGTGCAAATTATGACGATTGAAATCTTTGCAACGAGGTTGCGTTGTTTGCTAAAGCTTAAAACTGTAATAGTGTATTTAGATAGTATATTGTGATTGAAGTATAGATTTTTTTATAACTTGTATAGTATTATGGATAAGATTCTTTTCGTTGTCATTAAAATGATGGCATATTTAGTCGTTTTGGGAGAAAAAACGAAACTAATTTATGCTTTTCCTTTTTTATATAAATGGCATCATCAGATGTTGCAATGCTATTTGCGTGAGGAATTGAAAGATGTAGTAGATAGATATAAAGTTTGTGACAAAGAAAGCATAATAGAGAAAAAAAATAATTGTTTTATTTTTTGGTATCAAGGATTTAGTGAGTTGCCAAGTGTTGTAAAAAAATGTATTGATAAAATTCAGGAAACAAATCCACATTTGAATTTTTACTTTCTTTCTCAAGAGAATATTGATGATTACTGTGGCGATTTATCAGAGGACGTAAAACGTAAATTTTCTGAAAAGAAAATATCAATCCAGCATTATTCAGATATTATAAGAGTATATTTATTAAGTAAGTATGGCGGTTTTTGGATTGATGCAACTTTGTTTGTTACTCAAAAATTCCCTGATGAAATATATGAGTATTCGTTTTATTCTGTAAAAAGTAGTATTCCTAATAATAGTAATATTTCAAAACGAAGATGGGCTATATATTTTATGTATTCAGTTCCAGATAATATTCTTATGAATTTTATTTATGAATGTTTATGTGAATATTTCAAGAATAATGATAAAACGATAGATTATTTTTTAACGGATCATATTATTAATTTAGGGTATAAAAATGTTCCTATAATTGAGAAACTAATAGATAGTGTTCCAATAAATAATGAGGGAGTTTTTAGCTATAAAAATGTTTTTGATTTTAATCGTTTTAAGAGTTCAACGTATGTTTATAAGTTAAATTGGCGCAGTCCGTTATTGGGATTATTAAGTTAGTAATAATTTCGAATTAATTGGGTATAAATTTAAAATCATAGAATTAAATTAATATGGTAGATAGTTTTGCGTTTTCTATAATAATTCCACATCGTAATATTCCTCATTTATTACAAAGATGTTTGAACTCAATTCCAGAAAGAGAGGATGTACAGATTATTGTTGTTGACGATAATAGCGATGCAAATCTTGTTGATTTTGAAACTTTCCCTGGAGTAAACAGAAATAATGTAGAATTGATTTTTTCTAAAGAAACTAAGGGTGCAGGAAATGCAAGAAATGTTGGATTATCAAAAGCAAAAGGGAAATGGGTATTATTCATTGATGCCGATGATTATTTTAATTACTGTTTTAATGATATATTGGATGAATATAAATGTTTAAATTATGATTTGATGTTTTTTAGTGCTAATAGTGTAAACTCTGAAACGTATGAAAACGCTTCGAGAGCAAAGCATTTAAGAAATTATATTCGTATGTATTTTAATGGTGAAACAGAGAAGGCATTAACTTTATTGAGATATAAATTTGGAGAACCTTGGTCAAAAATAATTAAGCGATCTTTAATTGAATCAAATAAAATATTATTTGATGAAACACTCATACATAACGATACTACTTTTTCTTATTTAGTTGGTCATTATTCTTCTAGTATTAGCGTAGATAAAAGATGTTTATGTTGCAATACAGAGCGGAATAGTTCGGTAAGTGTGTTGATTGATGATAAAAGAGAATTGACTAGAATATATGTTTTTGCAAGGGCATCTTTGTTTTATAAAAAAAACTTAATAAAAATCAATGAGAGTTGGCATTATTATCAATTAGCAATAAGATTTATTCGGGGAGGTAAAGGATATCAGGCGGGATATGATATTTTAAAAAAATTAGGTTATAAAAGGAATGAGATAATTTTAGGGGTATTACCTCAAATTTTTAAAGTTTATGCAAAAAAAATATTAAGAATAAAATTGTAATGGAAAGAACAAATCAGCTGTTGTTTATCGAAATGTATTTGCAAAGTAGGCGTACTTGTGGTACTATTGCAGATTATATTTTGGCTTTTTTGATAGTTTTAGAGTGTAATTCTTTTTATTATAATATAAACGAGAAATCATTTTTATTGTTAAGTATTTCTTTTTTAGCTTTTTTGGTATTGTATCGTTTGTTTAGGTGGTCTCGTAATGTAATGGGCTTGTTTCCTATGTTTTTTTTACTGTTTTTTGTAGGATCGCTTGTACCATTATTGAAAAGTGGTGAATATATGGTGGGATTCTTATTTAGAGTATTGTTTTTGTCTTTATTATTGCTTTATTTTATGTCGATAAATATTAAGAGGTCTTCTTATTATGTGTTGTTTTTTTGTTTTTCTGAAATAGTTTGTTGTTTATCAGCGCTTTCGCTTTTTTTTTGGTTAGGAGGTGAAATATTAGCTGTTATACCTTCTTCAGGGGTTGTTTATACCGATTGGTCCCAGAATTTTGTTGCAAATTTTTATTGGCTACATTTTGCTGCACAAGGGGAGCGAAATTGTGGTATATTTGTAGAAGCCCCAATGTTTTGTATTGTTTTATCTACTGCATTGTGTATAGAATTATTTTTACGAAGCAAGTATAATAAGTTCAGATTAATTTTATTAATAGCGACAATTTTGTCGACAGGGTGTACGACAGGATATTTAATTGTTATGTTAGTTGTTTTTACTCGTTTTTTTCTTTATGACAATGACAGAATAACTCTTTCACATTTAATTCTTTCAATATTTGGCATAGTTGTTGCAATTGCTTTTTATTTTATTTCTGAAGATCTCTTGTTGAAAAAGATGGAGACAGATTCTTATGCTGTAAGAATAGGTTATATGGTTAATGCTTTTAATGTGTGGATAGAATCTCCCCTATTTGGGATTGGACCGTATAAGAATGTAGAAGGAGCAAGTAATTCAATTATGGTATTATTAGCAGATGGAGGAGTGTATTTATTCTTGTTTTACCTTTTCGGATTGTTGTTAGTACCTATATATGCTGGTATAAAGTGTGGAAATAAAGCTTATATGTATTTTTCAATTTTGTTTTTTATTCCATTCACAGTAACTTTAATTTTGTACAACTTCCTTACTCTAACATTGATAGCTTTGGGGTTGTCTTTGTTTTTTACACAAAAGATGTCTAAGTTATAGAAAATAAGATTATGAATTATTTTGTTATATCCATTATTGTAACTTACAATAGATGTGAATTATTAAAAGAATGCATATCTGCAGTACAATTCCAAACAAGAGCGTTTGATAAGATTATAATTGTTGATAATTGTAGTACTGATGGAACATCCGACTATCTATCTAACATAAGAGGATCTAATGTGGTTGTTTTTCGAAGTGATGTTAATTTAGGAGGAGCTTGGGGCTTTTACAAGGGAATGGAACTTGCGAATGAATTTGAATATGATTATGTTTTACTCATAGATGATGATGCTATTTTACGCCCGTCATTTTTGAAAGAAATGATGGATAGGGTTGATTTGTATCCGATGTATGCAGCATATTCTAGTTCTGTTTATGTAGATGGTGCAATTGATGTAGGTCATCGAAGGGATATTAAACGTAGACTGTTTGGTACATTTGAAATGATTAGTGAGTCTCAATACAAAAAGGATGAGTGTTTCGAGTGTGATACAGCAACGTTTTGTGGTTTGTTGATAAAGTCTTCTGTAGTAAAGAAGATTGGGTTGCCGAAGAAAGAATATTTTATTTGGTATGATGATGTTGAATACTCTCTCCGTATGAAAAAATATGGAGGAATATTAAATATAAATAAAGCAATATTGGATCATAAAACGGAAAAATCTTTTACATTAAAAGAGGTAAATTGGAAAACTTATTATGGAGAGAGAAATTATTTGGACGTCGTTTTTACTCATTTTGGAATATTTTCATTAATGATTGCTTTTTTGCGCAAGATTTGTAAGTTATTGATTGCTTTTTTTAAAAATGAGCGTGAGAATGGTTATAATGTTTCAACTCTTTATTTTGATGCTTATAGGGACTTTGTTTTTCGTATAAACGGGGTGAATGAGAAATATTTACCTAAGAAAAGGTAATGTAGTATGAATATATATTATGATTTTGGGAAAGAAATAATAGGTCCGTTTATATATGGATTTATTCTTTGGTTAAAGAAAGCCATCAAAGCCGACAATCGAGAAGGAGGGCGTTTATTCTTTTTAGCAAGGGATGGTTTTGTTTTAGAAAAAATGTACAATATAGTTTATCCTGAAGATGAAACGAACTATTTGTATTTGTCTAGAAATAGTGTGCGTCGTGCATTATTGTGGAAATATCCTGAATTTGTAGATAGTCTTCGTTTTTTGACAAATTCGTATTATGTTCCTTTTTCAGAAATATCAGTTTATTATGGAGTAAAAAGAGAAACTTATGATAGTCAAAAAGAAGTTATTGGAATAGGGTGGAATCAAGATTTGAAGTTTTCGGAATTGAAAGATAATGAGTCTTTAAGAATGTTTTATGAATTAAATAAATCGGAAATTTTAAAGGAGTCTGAAGTTCAATATAACTTGTTGGTTTCTTACTTAAAAAATGCAGATTTTCGTGGAGTTTGTAATGTCGTTGATACAGGATGGCACGGCACAATACAGCATTATTTGACAATTTTATTTGATTTGGATGTTGCATCTTCAGACGTTGATGTCAATGGGTATTATATAGGAGTAGCACCAAGATCAGATATGAAATTATGTGTGAATGGCTATATGTATGAAAAAGAAAATGATTCTAACAGAAAGAAAATTTTAAGTTTCTTTGGTGTTATTGAGAAATTTTTGCAGTCTTTTGAGGGTTCTACTAAAGGATATTTTCTTAAAGGGAAAGACGTCGTCTCCTTTTCGGAAACTTATGAGTATGAAGATGATGATAACATTGTTGCGAAACTAAGAGATGTTCAAAGCGGAATTGAGTGTTATGTCAGAGGCGTTGTAAGTGGCGAATTAAAATTTGATGAATCTGAATCTAAAGACAACTTTTTAAGATTTGGTATGAATCCTACATCTGATGAAGTTAATATGTTTAAATTTTTGTACAATACGGATGGTTGTAAGTCTTACTTTGTCTCTCAGAAGGGGTTGTTTGAATATGAGAGTGTTAAAGAATTTGTTCATGCATTGCGCAATAGTTGCTGGAAAACAGGTTTCTTTAAATCTGTGTTTAGGATGCCGTTTCCGTACTATTTTTTATACTGCTTGTGTCGGAAATGATGACTGAAAAATTTGAAATTAAGGCGAATGCTTACAACATTGTCTCTTTCGATATATTTGACACGTTAGTAGAACGATCTGTGTTGCTGCCATCTGAAATTTTCATCAAAGTAGGGAAAAGAGTTTTTGGTGATAAATATGCATGTGGATTTTTTAAAAACAGAATTAGGGCGGAGCAAGAAGCTAGGCGATTGTCGGCTACTGGAGAGATAGGTTTAGTTGATATTTATTCTGTTTTGGATAAATGGGGTTATGAGTCTGTTAATGTTTTGAAAAACGTAGAAATAGAGTGTGAAATTGAGGCGTGTAGGAGGAAGTATAGTGGTGGAAGAATGTTTGATTGGGCTTTGAACTCAGGAAAACGGGTTGTTTTAACTTCAGATATGTATTTGCCTAGAAGTGTTATAGAGCAAATTTTGTTGAATTGTAATATAAAAGGATATGAATGTTTGTTTATCTCTAGTGAGCATGGTTGTGATAAGGTTTCTGGCAAACTATTTGATGTAGTGGTAAATGATTTAAGGGTAGAAAAGGGGGAGGTTTTACATGTTGGAGATAATTTTAAAGCTGATGTTATGGGTGCTAAGATTGCTGGTATAGCATCTTATTGGATTCCGCAAGATAAACAAATCAAAAAATTAGCAAAAAAGATTTTATATAAATTATGGATGTGAAAATACTCGTTGCCACACATAAACAAACTGAGTTGCCTTCTGATAAGTTGTATATTCCGGTTCATGTGGGAAAATCATTACATAAAGAGTGTGAATTTGGATATCAAGCAGATAATGAAGGTGAGAATATTTCATCAAAAAACCCTAATTTTTGTGAGTTGACAGCATTATATTGGGGATGGAAAAATTTAAAGTCTGATTATATAGGATTGGCTCATTACAGAAGGTATTTTTCTTTAAAAAAGAAAGCAAGTAAGTTTGATTCTATCTTGAAAGAGTCTGAGGCAATCGAGTTATGTGATAGCTACGATGTAGTATTGCCTAAAAAGAGAAATTATTATATATCTTCTTTATGGGAACACTATAAGGATACTCATGATATATTTCATTTGGAATGTGCACGATTAATAATTGAAAAGAAATGTCCTCAATACTTGAGTGCGTTTGATAAAGTAATGGGGCGAACATGGGGGCACATGTTTAATATGTATATAATGAAAAAAGAACTTTCAGATAAATATTGTGAATGGCTTTTCCCGATTTTATTTGAGTTAGAATCAAAAATAGATTTTTCAAATCTTTCTGCATTTGATGCTCGTTTATTTGGTAGAGTTAGTGAGTTGTTGTTGGATGTTTGGATAGAAGCAAATAATTTAAAATATAAAGAAATAGGTATGGTACAGTTAGGAAAAGAAAATTGGGATAAGAAGATTTTATCTTTTTTTATGGCAAAATTTTTAGGGAAGAAGTATAGCCAGAGTCGATAAACATATAATTCTGAAAATTAGGATTAAAACGTAAGTATGTTTTTTACTGTAACTGCATATCTTGCTGTTAGGAAGCTGTGAAGATGAAAAATCACTAAAAATAGGTCGGTTGTTGGTTGAAATGTAAGAGAAAGATCCTATTTGTAAGTCTGAGAATGGTAAGCAGTGTGTATAACAAAAAAAGGAAAGTCTGAAGTAGAAAACTAATTTCGGTCGTTTTCGGATGTTTTTTGAAAAACTTTAATTGGGATTAGATTATCGGCTCAGAAATGAGCCGATTTATGTTGTGTCAAGTGTGAATTTGATCTAATTTTTAATTTTTCCTTGATTTACATGGGCTTGCTGTGGAGTGAGCAGCTAGTTGATAAAACTTGTTTCAATCCTATGAAATCAAATTCAAAAGATTATCTTTGCAGAAAGAAAAAGATCAGAGTATGGAGCAGACGTTAAAAAACTTGCCAATCGGCATTCAGGATTTTGAGAGCCT
>CALFTM010000087.1 GCA_937916355.1 uncultured Bacteroidales bacterium | reverse complement strand
ATTCTATTGATGACGAGGAGAACTACGCCCCAATTATGGAAATCATCAACGCCTCCAAAAAACTCCTCGACGCAACCGTCGAAGGCAACGAGGAGGCTGTGGCTCGTGCTCTCGACGCAGCCCACACAGAGGTGACCAACCCGTTGACTTACAATGACGAGCATTGTTTCCAGAGTGCCATTTGCTTGGCATACTTCTACGCCAACACCCGCTACACGCTCTTCAAGGAGTTGCCGACCGGCAAAGGTTACGCAGACTTGGTTTTAATTCCCTACCTGCCCAACATCCCGGCAATGGTAATAGAATTGAAACACAACAAAAGCGCAGGAAGCGCGCTTCAGCAAATTAAGGAGAAAAACTACTGTCAGGCGCTGAACAACTACAAAGGCGATTTGCTTTTCGTAGGCGTTAATTACGACGAGAAGACGAAGGTGCACAGCTGCAAGATTGAGCGGCTGGTAAATGAGTAGGTGGTTATTTCTTTTGTTGCATCACCAAGTTGGATTCAAATTATAATGGAATCAGAAAAATGGATCTGCAAAGCAAAGACATTCTCATTTAAAATTACCCCATGAAATCAAAATCAGTTCTCAGGAAAGAGTTCAAAAACAAAATACAGTCCCTTTCTTCTTCTGAAAGAAGGGCTTTAGAAAATGCTGCTTTGAGTGCTTTGGAAAAAAACGATCTTTTTTTAAATGCTCAAACAATCCTCTCTTTTTGGTCGTTACCCGATGAAATTTTCACTCATAACTTCAATGAGATATGGTGTGAAAAGAAACGAATCCTTTTGCCAGTTGTTATTGGAGACGAACTTGAATTGAGGCAATTTGAAGGAGTCGAAAAGATGCAAAAAGGAGCGTTCGGTATTATGGAGCCACAAGGGGAAGCATTCACCGATTTCGATTCGATCGATCTTGCCATCATCCCCGGTGTAGGTTTTTCTCCTCAAGGAGCTCGATTGGGGCGCGGCAAAGGTTATTACGATCGGTTACTCCCCAACCTCCGTTGTCCTAAAATCGGTCTCGCACTCTCTTGTCAAATTGCAGAGGAGATTCCAACCGATGAGTGGGACATTTCCATGGACAAGGTAATTTTCGGCAATGGTATTTTATAATCCATTCTTTCAGAAGTCAGATTTCAAAAAACGGGTTCCGAAAGGACAACGCAAACAGTCGCTTCTATCGCAGTAACGACTCTTCAGCTCAATCAATGCCTGAGACCGATAGGCACAACTGCCCTCTTTGTCCACTCTCTTTTGTTTAAAAAATTCATCCCAACCTTTTACTACCGAATTTTTCTCTTCTGGTATCAACTCTAAAAGTGAAAGCGCAACCTCTTGCGCATCGGCATCTCCAATCCTCCCCGCATAGGCAAACTTCGTAGGGATCACCACATTTATCAGCAAATTAGCAAGGCTTGTGCCTTCCAGCTGTTTCACCCTCCAAACGGAGGACTTCCCTAACCGATAATGAGTATCCCAATATTTGGAGGGAGTACAACGCAGCAACCTCTGCAAAGCCTCCACATTATCAGACTCGATGATTTTTGAAAAAAGGGACTCTTCTTCGCAGATGAGGGCTGCCAATTGCGCAATCCGCACCTCTGGGAAATTGGAGGGACGCATCTTCGAAAACTTCCACAATGTTCCATCAATGGGTTCCAAACCATATTTTTTTTGCAAATGAATATAGTTTTTTTTCAACGATACCACATAGGGGTCTGCTTCATGGGTCTCCGCATCATAATGGAGCAACCCTGCCTGCCCGAAAAGCAGAGCCTCAACCTCCTCCCGGCAACCTCGCTGTTTTTGCAATGCCCGAAATGGATGGGATTTTGCAAGCATTTCAAAGGGAAGAGCATTGGTGTGCATACCAAAACCTTTCACAAGCGTCTGGTAAAAGACGCTCTGCCAATCATACTGACTGGCAATCAACAACTTGACGATTTCATCCGCTTTTCGGGAAACTCTTTCGTAAACCAACCGTGAGAACTGGAAGCGTAAGAACTCAGAGGATATTCCTCTCCACAACGAAGCACAACGCACCCACTCCCTTCCCTCTACCAATCGGCGGTATCGGTTCTCCACCTCACTTTTCAAAATCAGCTGAACCTGCGGTATTGGCTCTCCATCCTTTCGGTAGATCCGCATATCCGACCGCCCCACAACATGAAGAATGATAGAGTCATAGCGGCGGTCTTCTTCATGATGATGTCGATACCAATCGGAAGCCGAACAATGGATTTCCACATTACCCGCCCATATCGTCCCTCCAATCCGTATCTTCGCATTGAAAAAATCGGGTCCAGCATCTTGATTCAACTGTCCCACATCAATCACCTCTAATGGTAGTCCATCATCAGTCTTCAAATCATGCTCGACAAACAGCCGGCATTGCCACGCATACTGCAACAGGTTTTCGTTCATAGTTTTTATTCCTTGGTTACCTAAATTTTCAACTACAAAGGTACGACATTCCCCAAAAAATCAAAAAAAAATCACTAACTTACCTATTATTAGGTAGATAAAAGAAACAAATTCACTACATATAGGGATTTTTCAAAACAGGCAAGTATACTACCTTTGCATTGTCAGAAAAAAACAAATTTTCCGAGTATGCAAAAAAAGCGGGTGTCTGCAAGTATAAGCCATAATTAAAAACATTCAACAGACACTCTTCGGAAAGTTAACCATATAAGAACATGCAAATATTAGATTTAGAGACGCTTCTTTGAGAAAAGAGGCTCTCTTTTTGCTTTTTTTTAGGGATTCTTGAAAACTTTCTTGCAAAAAATGCAATTTCAATTCTTAAATTATGTTATATCCTTGTATCTTTGCGGAAGACGTAAATAAAACGAGGATAAATTATATAGTATGAATTTACTCTCTTTTTGGCAAATAAATTCGGTTGCAGCTTTTTTATTGGGCTGCGTGTTTGCGGGTATCCTAATTCCCAAAATCATGCTGATTGCATTTCGCAAAAAGCTTTTTGATGAACAGGATAGTCGCAAGATTCATCATAGTTCCGTCCCAAGACTGGGCGGAATCGCTTTTGCCCCGGTCATTTTTTTCTGCTTTGCCTTTCTGATTCTCATGAATCTGGTCTACGGAGACCTTGAGTTATTACGGGAGATGAAAGCGGACGTGTTGCCATTCGCAGCACTCTCCTGCTCTTTAATCCTCATGTATGTGATTGGCATCGCAGACGATCTCATTGGGGTCAAGTATCGTGCGAAGTTTATCTTTCAGGTCTTCTGCGGCATCTTCTTCATCATTTCGGGTGTCTCTATTGCAGACCTGCAAGGTTTGTTTTTTATGCACGAGTTACCAACATGGCTTGCCTACCCTTTCTCTGTGCTGCTCTTTGTCTTCATTGTAAACGCCATCAACCTGATAGACGGGATTGATGGATTGGCATCCGGACTTAGCGCGGTGGCTTTGACATACTATGGAGGACTCTTCTTCTTCCATAAAGAGTACACCTACGCACTCTTGGCATTCTCCACTTTGGGAACTGTCGTGCCTTTCTTCTACTATAATGTATTTGGGAAAGCGGAAAAGCAACAAAAAATATTCATGGGAGATACTGGTTCCCTTACCATCGGAACCATCTTGTGCTTCCTCTGCTTCAAACTTTCCAATATATGTACAGCCGACCAAAGTGTCGCCTGTCACTCCATGACCCTCTCCTTCTCGCCACTCTTAGTGCCTTGCATGGATGTCGTAAGGGTCTTCTTCCACCGCATCAAAAATGGGAAAAGCCCATTCCTCCCCGACCAGAACCACATTCACCATAAATTACTAAAATTGGGAATGTCGCAACGCACTGCCATGATATCAATCCTTTTGGCATCCACACTGTGCATTGCATTCTGCAACTGGCTCACCACCTACATAAACGTCACAATAGTATTTATCATCTGCATTGTGGTGTTTACCTTGCTTAATTGCTGGCTCACAAAAAAAATCCAGCAGAAAAAAGGGGGGGAGGAATAGATAAAAGAATTTTTTTAATCATAAAATAATCTTTAATAACTGAATTATATGCAATACGGATTTTTTGATGACGAACATAAAGAGTACGTCATAACCCAACCCGACACTCCGAAATCATGGAGTAACTACTTAGGAGATACTCGTTACGGAGCAATTATCACCAACAACGCCGGAGGATACTCTTTCTTCCGTTCGTCTGTGCAAGGTTGTTTCCTTCGTTTGAAATTCAATACAGTTCCTTTGGATCAACCAGGCCGCTACATCTATTTGCACGACTGCGAATCTAAAGACTTCTGGTCTGGTTCTTGGCAACCTGTCGGGAAACCTCTCGACCAATACAAGAGCGAATGTCGCCACGGTTCTGCATATACTAAAATTTCTTCTGAGTACAGCGAAATCAAAACTGAAACGCTTTACTTCGTGCCAAAAGGACAAGAGTTCGAGGTGTGGAACGTGAAGGTGACCAACCAAGGCTCTAAAGCTCGTAAACTACGTGCGTTCACCTACGCTGAGTTCGCTTCCAACTGGAACATGAACGATGACAGCAACAACTTGCAATATACTCAATACATCGTTAAAACTTCCTACCAAGATGGTTTCATCGACCACGGAAACAACCTCTACATGCCTGAAGAACCGGAGAACTTCCAAAATAAAGACCAAGCACGCCACTCTTTCATCGGTGTGGTAGGTCAGAAGGTTACAGGTTATGACAGCGACCGTGACAAGTTCATTGGTGCATACCATACCTACGCAAACCCTATCTCTGTCGTGAATGGTGCTTGTGGAAACACCGTTACTGAGGGAGACAACGGATGTGGTACTTTGCAAGTGGATTTGGAATTGGCTCCGGGAGAGACTAAGGAATTTACAGTTGTATTAGGTATCGGTAAGGCTTGGGTTGAAGGAAAGAAGGCTGCTGAAATGGTCTCTACTCCTGAAAAGGTTAAGGCTGAGTACGACAAGGTGGTGAACTACTGGCACGGACGTATCGAAGGACTTTCTGCAAAGACTCCGGATGCCGCATTCAACAGCATGATCAACATGTGGAATCCTTTCAACAACTTGATCACCTACGCATGGAGTCGCGCAGCTTCTCTTATCTACCGTGGTGAACGTGACGGTATGGGTTACCGTGATACAATCCAAGATATGTTGGGTGTGATCCACAACATTCCGGAAGAGGTGGTTGAGCGTCTTGAGTTGATGCTTACCGGACAAAACTCTAATGGTGGTGCAATGCCTGTCGTAAAACCATTCGCTCACAATCCGGGCAAAGAAGAACCTACTCCTGAAAATGAGTTCCGTTCTGACGACTGTATGTGGCTCTTCAACACTGTCCCTACTTACGTGAAAGAGTTGGGAGACATCGAATATTACAATAAAGTATTACCATACTCTGACAAGGGCGAGGGTACTGTACTCGACCACTTGCGCCGTGCGATCCAATTCAACCTCGACCGCCGTGGAAAGAACAACCTCCCTTGCGGTTTGAAGGCAGACTGGAACGACTGTCTTGTATTAGGAGCTAAGGGTGAGACTGTCTTCGTGGCAATGCAACTCCGTTACGCTTTGACGGTCTACATCGACATCTGCCAACGCCTCAACAAACCAGAAGAGGTGAAATGGGCAGAGGGACATCTGACTCAACTCAGCAAGGACATCGACGCTGCTGCATGGGATGGTGAATGGTATGTTCGTGCCATCAAAGAGGATGGTTACATCTTCGGTACGAAGAATGATCCAAACAATGAGGGTACAATCTGGTTGAACCCTAACTCATGGGCAATCATCTCCGGACAAGCAACCGGAGAACGTGCTGAAATGGTTATGGATAGCGTAGAGAAACGTCTTGCTATCGAGTACGGTCTTGTGCTTTGCGACCCTCCATACGAAAAGACTGAGGCTTCTGTTATCAAAGCACCTCTCTTCATCAAGGGAATGAAGGAGAATGCTGCGGTATTCCAACACACTCAAGGTTGGGGAATCATGGCAGACTGTATCTTAGGTCATGGTAAACGTGCCTTCAAAAACTACAAAAACTACCTTCCTGCGGCTTACAACGACCGTGCGGAGGTTCGCCAGATTGAACCATACGTCTATGCTCAGACCACCTGCTCTACCTACAATATGCGCGCGGGCCAAAGCCGTTGCCCTTGGTTGAGCGGTACAGCCTCTTGGGCTTACTTCACTGCGGCTCAATACATCTTGGGTATCCGTCCGGACTACAACGGTTTGTTGATCGACCCTTGTGTACCTGAGTGGGAAGGATTCACAGCGTCTCGCCGCTTCCGTGGAAAGATGGTCAACATCACTGTACAAAACCCTAACAAGGTGGAAAAGGGTGTGAAATCAATGACCCTCAACGGAGAAGCTATCAACGGCAACGTCGTACCTTTCGATAAGATGAAAGATGTAAACGAGGTTGTTGTCGTAATGGGTTAATCCAATATTAATTAATATCAGAGACTGTGTCCGATTGGGGGCGCAGTCTCTGTTTTTTTTATTTACCATTTTGGATAAAAAAACAGCAAAACATGAAAGTATGAACTTTTGTTATTTTTTTCACCTCCTATTTTGAAAAAATTTCGTGTACATTCGTTTCCAAAATATTTTACCTTAACTTTGTTAGAAACCATAAATGTTAATGCCCATGAAACATATCGCTTACTTTTTGATTCTATTGATATTTTCAACCCCTTCCTTTGCAGCCATGCTCAATAGCACCAATTTCGAAAAGGAAGAGGCTGGCACGCCATACACCAAGGCTGTATGGGAGTCGGAAGGATTCACCATCGGATGGCATAGCGGAATGGATGTACGGACTGCGATAGATGATACCGTCTCATACTCTGGCAGGAAGTCCCTCCGTTTCTTATACCCGAAAGGATGTTATGGTAACTCCAACACCGGCGCACAAGCCACACTGAAGTTCCAACCTCAAGACGAGGCCTACATGTCCTACTGGATTCGATTCTCCGAAGATTTCAGTTTCGGAACGACACAAGAGGGAGGGAAACTTCCCGGACTATCGAGTGGCGCAGATTGCTCCGGCATGAAAAAAAGTGATGGAACAAATGGTTTCACCGCACGTTTCATGTGGAGGGAGGGCGGAATACTCACACTCCTGCTTTATGAAATGGACATGGTGACTGTGGGGGGCGACGATTATGTATTAAAACACCCCAACGGCATGAACATCTATGTGGAGAAAGGGAAATGGATGCACATCGCCCAACGCGTGAAAATCAACACCGACGGAAATACGAAAGATGGCGAGGTGGAGGTCTGGGTGAACGGAAACCAAGCTCTCTTCCTTGACAGCCTGCGGTTTACTTCCAACGGCGACAAGGTGGACAAACTCTACATCTCCACTTTCCACGGAGGAGGTGATGCCCAATGGGCTCCTACTCACGACTCCTACATCTGGTTCGACGACATCAGAATCGGAACCGCCTACGAAGATGTGGCATTCCAAAGCTGTACGAAACCCAACTTGGGTAAGGATAGAACACTCTGTTTGGAACAAGATTTCAATTTAACGGGGGATGACTCAGCAGAAAAAAAGTACGCTTGGAGCCTTAACGGACAAAATGCTGGCAACTCCGCCTCTCTAAAAGTCTCAGAACCGGGACGCTATCTACTGACAACCGATAGTGCGTGGTGTTCTCAAAAAGACACAGTGGAGGTCTTTGAGCAACCTAAAATCAATTTGGGAGAGGATCGCAGAATCTGTGCCACCTCATTCGTCAACCTTGCCTCCAATATCCAACATAAGAATCTTTCCTACTCATGGAAGAAAGATGGAAAACCCTTGGAGGATAACACACCAGAGATTAGCGTAAAAGAGGCAGGCACCTACACACTGACCGTACAAGCGGAGAATTGTGAAACGACCTCCGACGAAGTCACACTCACCTCCAGACTTTTGCAGATCAACGACACATCCGGCAACGTCGGAGAGGAGTTCACCCTCAAAGTAGAAAATCCGACCTCCTCCTACACTTGGCAGGACGAGAGCCAGAACCTTGTGGCGACAGGCGATGAGTTTTCTTCTAAATTCTCAGACGGGGAAACTATCTACTATGTGAAGGACGACGAGGCATTCACCGGATTGGTAGGCTTGGAAAAGATCACATTCAGATCAACCTACTATAGGACACATTCCGACTACAGGATGAAATTTGAAACTTACAAATCTCTCACAATCGACTCCGTGACAATCTATTCCAAAGAGTTGCAGGACGTTGTCGTGCGCATCCTCGCAGATGATGAGAAAACAATCATAAAGGAGGTGAAGTTTCCTAAAACTCCTTCGGGGGAGCATCGTTTAGCAATCGACGCTTTCTTGCCTGAAACCGGAACATACTTCATGGATGCGGTCGGTTCGACAGGAAACTTCTTCCATGCCAACCAGACTGACACTGCCGTACACTATCCGTTCACCCTCGACAATGTCATCTCCATCCTCGGAAGCAGTCCGTCAAAACCTACATGGTACCTCTACTTCTACAATTGGAGAGTCTCCGTAGGAAACGTTTGCGCGGCAACACCAGTAATCGCCAAAGGAATCAGTTCTGAAAGCGCACTCCCAACAACGGAGTCCGACGACATCACACTGTTCCCAACCGAAACAGCGGGAGAGGTCTATCTCTCTTCAGTCCCTGAAAATGCCCAAATCACCATTTTCGATGAATTAGGAAGGCGTGTGAAATATGCCATCGCACAAGAAGAGGACTACTATAAAATCGAGGTCGAAGGCAAAGGAATGCACCACCTACTCCTCTACACTCCAACGTGGAAGAAGGAATTCAAATTTCTACGCAAATGAAAATAGCGGTCATCGGATTCAGCGGTTCAGGAAAATCAACCTTATGCAGAAGATTGGGAGAAAAATACCAGCTCCCAATCCTGCATTTAGATAAAGTAGAACATCTACCCCAATGGCAAATCCGAAATCTGCCAGAGAAACTCCAAATGGTAGAAAACTTCATGGAGGAGAACTCCTCATGGGTCATTGATGGAAATTACGGAAAACTCCTCTATTGGGAGCGCATGGAGCAAGCCGACAAGATCATCATGATGCGCTTCAACCGCTTCGACGCACTTTGTAGGGTTGTCCGACGCTACTGGGCAAACAGGGGCAAGCACCGCCCCGACATGGCACAAGGCTGCAACGAAAAACTGGATTTCAAATTCATCAAGCGAGTATTGATAGACGGGCGGAAAAAAGAGTTTCGAGACCGTCACGAAAAGGTTCTTGAACGATACCCTCAAAAGGTGATACAACTGCACACCCAACAAGAGATCGATACATTTTGGGAAGAGGAGCAGCAACAAAGACACTTCCCCTCACTCCAACATAAAAATCACGACTAAAAAAAACAACATGACCATCGCAATTTATTATTTACTCATCATCAACCTCCTCACCTTTGCCGTTTATGGCATCGACAAGGCGAAAGCCCAAAAAGGTGCGTGGCGCATACCCGAAAAGACCCTCCTGCTCTTAGCCGTCATCGGAGGCAGTATCGGCGCATGGATGGGCATCCGGCTATGGCGACACAAGACGATGCACCCTCAATTCAAATGGGGAGTGCCGCTCATACTGCTAATTCAATTGGCATTATCGGTCTGCTACTTCTATGGAACACAATCAACCTAACATTCCCCATATCTAAAAACAAATAACCAAACAGAATTGCGCCAAACAACCAAACAAAACTTCGCCAAACAACCAAACAGAATTGCGCCAAACAACCAAACAGAACTGCGCCAAATAACCAAACAAAACTGCGCCAAATAACCAAATTTTGCCTTAAGACATTTGGAAAATCGAAAAAACTTGCATACTTTAGCAAGCAAATATTAGAGGTATGAAATATAAAGTTAGAATAGCAGATCAATTATTAGCAGAAAAACTGGAAGCAATGGGAGCGGTTCTCATTGAAGGCCCCAAAGCATGCGGCAAAACAAAAACTGCGGAACAGCACGCAAAAAGCGTTTTGTACATGGACGACCCATCAAAAAAGGATCAATATAAGCAGTTAGCCCAAACCAACATCAGCTACTTGCTAAAAGGAGAAAAGCCAAGGCTAATAGATGAGTGGCAAAGCGTCCCACAATTTTGGGATGCAATACGTTTCGATGTCGACCATTCCGAAGGAGATGGACATTATATGCTTACAGGCTCTGCTGTACCCGCCGACTTAAGCCAAATCGAGCATACCGGGACCGGAAGATTTGGCTGGCTTACTATGCGTCCTATGAGCCTTTGGGAATCAGAGGAGTCTAATGGAGAAATCAGTCTCTCTTCTTTATTTAACACCTCTGAACAAATAGGTGCAGAAAACCCGTTAACCATAGAAGCACTAACCTTCGCCGTATGCCGGGGAGGATGGCCCAAATCCTTAGAAAAAGGAAACGAAAAAGCGGCATTGATGCAGGCAAAAGAGTATTTCAAGGCTATATGCAACAACGACATATCTCGAGTAGATGGCATTACTCGAAATTCAGAACGGACAAAAAGGATTATGCGCTCGTATGCACGACATCAAGGCACACAAGCCAGCATTCCCACAATTTTAGCCGACATAGCCTCAAACGAAACAGAAGAAATAAGCGACGAGACGATTGCTTCTTATCTATCGGCACTGCGAAAAATATTTGTTATAGAAGATATGCCGGCATGGAATCCCAACCTGCGGAGCAAAGCCGCCATCAGAACATCTGACACCAGATATTTTGTGGACCCCTCTATAGCAACCTCTGCATTAGGCTTAGGACCGAACGACCTGATAAACGATCTAAACACGTTCGGACTGCTTTTCGAGACGCTTTGCGTAAGGGATCTGAGAGTGTATGCAGATGCCTTAGACGGCACTGTCTACCATTATCGAGACAAGAACGGTCTGGAATGCGATGCAGTAATCCATTTGGACAACGGTTCGTTTGGTTTAATTGAAATAAAATTAGGAGGAAATAAATTGATAGAAGAGGGAGCGGCTACGCTAAATGCTCTCGCCAACATAATAGATACGACAAGGATGAAGAGTCCCGCATTCAAAATGGTTCTGATTGGCGTAGGAGAATATGCCTATAAAAGGGAAGACGGAGTCTTAGTCGTCCCTATAGGATGCTTGCGCCCATGAATTGCTTTCAAATTTGTACCTTTGACGTATCAGAAACAATTTAATTAACAAAAATCATATTAAATCTCTTGAAAGGATGATATAGATAGAAATATTCGCTAAATATTTCTTATTTAGCGGATTTTTACCTATCTTTGTATAAAGAGATGAAAGGAGAAAGCGTTCTCCAAAAGCAAATTATCATTGACCCCGATGAGATTCGGAAATTATTAGCTCCTTGGGGTTATGATAAGACAAATACTCTTGAATTTCATAAAATAGGAGGTGAACTTACAAATGATGTTTCTCATAAAGTTTTTTATGAATATGATATTAAGAACATCGCCTTTATAACAGGTGCACCGGCATCAGGGAAGTCAAGAGCTTTGCGAAATGAAGCAATGCATCAAAGTTAAACTTGGATTCTTATGCTGTTATCTATGACTCCCCAATTACAGATTTTACTATTTTTGCGAAAGAGCGCGCAGAACCGTTACTTAATAAAGGAATTAAAATCTGTTACATTCAAGTTTACAATGACCCTGTAACAACATTTAAAAATATGTTGCATAGAGGTGTAAACGAAGGACGGTTCTTACCTTGTTTATATTTCTTAAACGGGATGTTAGCGCAGAAAGAAAGAGCTGTAGATATTGCAAAAAAATTTTATAACAAGGAGGGTTTCTCCTTTATTGGGATAGACAACTCGAGAAACATAACAAAAAAAGAATTGTTCAGTTTAAAGAAGGCAGAAGAGTCTTTCGATTACAATATAACTTTAAGTCAAATCAATAAAATGTTAGAGTATGGTAGAGAGTTATTACGACAAGAAAGAGAGAGAGTTGAGAGAACAGGGGAAATTAGAAGAAATCGACAAGATGTTTTGGGATTTGGGGTATCGAACATTATTACCACAACGAGAAATAATGAAGATACCATTACCGATGTCTTACGAGGACTACTTCATGTTAAAGTGGCGCTACAGCTACAGCTCAGGCAAAGCTTATTGTACGATGCCGGAACCATGGAAGAGTCAATTTCTGGAGTGGAACAGGAAGGAATTAGAGGAGCTTGGAATGGATTAAATGGAGAAAACATAGATCCAAAAGCAATAATAGATGAGCTCATAAGATGCGCCAGTACCGGCGAGTCGAACCCGGACCTTGCGGAAAGGGCGGAGTTCGTGTTCCTCGGCGAGAAAGCAAAGTGTCAAACAATAACCAACAATTCGAGGAGATGAAGAACTACTTCAAACCATTCGCCAAAAAGGTCTGGGACTTCGTAAGAGACTTCGTTGACGGGAAGCCGACCGCAGAGGACTATCCGTCAGTCACACGGTATATTGACTCAAACAAGAACAGAGACTACGCAGGCATCATCTACCGCAAGGCGATGCGCACGCTTGAGAGCACGCATATCGGTAAGCCTAGCGACGTGTTGCATGCGCTCATATGCAGAGGCATAATCGTCATACCGGTCGATGGCAAATACAAAGTCGGGAAGTACGACATGAGCACGTCCGTGATGCAGGATCTTCCGGACGATGTCTCGAGGATAATCGACCGCACCGACTACAAAGACAGGTACAAGGAATATCTTCAAGGGTATCTTCATGAAGGGAAACCGAACGACAAGCTCAATGCGCTCATCAGCATCTCGTTCGCCGCAGACCACAACAGCAAGAGCGGACTAGAGTACCCGCTTTATATCGTCGGCAGGATGAGCGAGAAGCTCGGAGAGGTCATGCGAGACATGGTCGTGCCTGATAAGAGCGGCAAAATCGATTACACAAGGATACTCAAGCTCGTCGACGGCTACAAAAAGGGCGAGACCATCAAGATACCCCCTCGGACACGAGAGCCGCAGGAAGCCTCACTGCTGGAGCAGGAGAGGGACGTAGTGTTGCAGAACCTAAAAAAATACGGCATCAAATATGCAGCCGACCTTATCCGATACGGAATGGACTACATGGTCGAACATCAGGATGAGGCGGAAAAGATATATGGTAATAACCAAAATATCAAATAGAAATGGGAAACATCAATCGTGAAGAAGGCATAAGCAAGAACAACACGATGCTGTTGCTCAGTGCTGGGGCGGTCTATGTCGTCAACCTGAAAAAGTATTGTTGCAAAATGTAATCAATATCAGCATCAGAACCATTGGCATCGTTAGGATGACCTTGTTTTTGTAGAAATACTTTTACAAGACAATTCTGTATTACTTTTGACTTTATCTATGACTTCAGAAGGTATCCTTACATCCAAAAAATTTTCGATGTGATTCACTGTTTCGATTATCTCATCAACTATACTCAATGGTTTTTTTATGCCTTGGTTCTCTCCTATTTCCTTTAAGTCGGATCTGAAGATTTCTCCAAAATTACTTTTTCCACAAATGGTCATTTGGTGGGCATCTAAATAAAGATTTCCTTTTTTATATGCATATGTAAGGTCATAGGCAGGGGACAACCTCCATTCCTTCGACTCTTTATCAAGAAGAAAAGATATATTTTTGGGGTGGTCATCGTTATTACACGCTGCAACATTAAACACCATTCTTCTATAAGCCTGTTCCATATCATGATATGGGAGGTTAAGTGCTCTCATAACCCCAAACATCTGTTCATAAGAGCATTCTCTTGGGGTATCATAATCGTAATGAGCCATACCAGTAAGAGACACCATGTGTACTTTTTCTTCGATACCATCATTTTTCACTCTATCAAATCGTTTTGTTAAAAAATGCGATCTATCTCCACTATCGACTAAAAGACAGTCCTCCATTTCAATGCCACATGCAAGGGCCATTTTGTAATAAGAATGTTCCAATTGACAATAATGGGAAGACCCCCTTTCAAGTCCTTCTTTATTGATTTTAACATCAAGTTTCAGCAGATATTGGTCAAACCCCTCAGGAGAAGAGTTCAATCCCGACAATATCTCGCCGGTGTTTTTGTTATATGCAACAATTGCCTTAGGACGAGACCCTCCCGCTGACGTTCCTATCTTCAGAATCATGTCAAGGGCATCCTCACCTTCATTCATATTGGTTGTTAGAGCTGTTTTTGTCATAAGTACATCAGCTGCTGCTTTTACTAAGTTCTCAATTACAATTTTATCTTTCATGTTGGAAAATTCCCTCATATTAGGTTCAAATTCCAAAGCTCCCATTGCACGATTCCCTTGGAAAAGAAGCCTTTTAATTATTGTATAGGAATCTTTTTCTATGCCTTGTCGTGCCAACCATTGATTTAATACAGATGTTCCGAAATGATCCGGCAAGGCATCCGCAATAAATCCTGGCAAACCCTTAAATGTGTCGGGATTCAATCTAGGGAAAGTATATATTTTGGAACTCAAAGGGACCATTAATGGGGATAACTCCAAACCTTGTTTGACAAAATCTGGATCATACTTAAATACTGCCCTATTGGACACGTCCTGGACATATCCGACGGTTCTATCCCATATCTTAACTTCAGCTATCTTAGAAGCTGTTTAAATTTTTCTAAAATATTTTGTTAAGCATCAGAAAACAGAAGGCTAATTGAATCATGGCCACTG
>CALFTM010000086.1 GCA_937916355.1 uncultured Bacteroidales bacterium | reverse complement strand
TCGCATGAGATCATGTTGGGTTACACATGGTGTGTCACTAAACACTTCTGTCGATAATCTACCCCAGAGGGCGGAGGTTTGTTCCCCGCTTTGTTAGGGAGGTTGAAAACTTAGTGGAATGTTTTTCTGCTATTTCATGGAAAGTAACCTTATATTTTATATTTTTGCACGCCGAACGGAAAGTGCCGTCAGAATGGAGGGTAACCCGTCGGAAGAAGAAATAAAAAAGATAAAAGAAAAATATGGGAAGAGCATTTGAGTATCGTAAGGCGAGGATTTTCGCACGTAATGCGAAATTGTCCAAGACCTTTACTCGTATTTCAAGAGAAATCACCGCATGTGTGAAGGTTTCAGGAGCAGATCCAGCTGTCAATTCACGTCTTCGTATGTTGATGTTGAAGGCGAAAGCTGAGAGTATGCCGAAAGACAGTGTGGAACGTGCCATCAAAAAGGCGATGGACAAGGACACTGCCGACTACAAGGAGATTATTTACGAAGGGTACGGCCCTGGTGGAGTAGCGGTTTTCGTTGTAACTTCAACAGATAACAACACCCGTACCGTTTCTAACGTTCGTTCCTACTTTAATAAACACGGAGGAAGCCTCGGCACACAAGGATGTCTATCCTTCTTGTTTGAGCATAAGTGCGTCTTTAAGGTGGTCGCACCGGCCGACGTGGATATGGAAGAACTTGAGTTGGAGTTGATCGACTACGATGTAGAAGAGGTTTTCAAAGATGAGGACAGCGATGAAATCATCATCACAGGAGCATTTGAAAGCAATTCTAAGATTCAGGAATACTTGGAGGGTCGTAACATAGAGATTAAGGATGTTGAGTTCTTGTATGTTCCAAATGACACCAAGGAGATTACAGAAGAGCAGAAAGTAGTGTTTCAGAAGTTGTTAGATAAGATGGACGACGATGAGGATGTCGTAAATGTTTATCACAACATGAAAGAGGACGAAGAAGAATAAAAATGTGTTGATAAAAAAAATTGAAAAAAAATCCTTTTTTTATTTGGCATTTGAATTTATTCTATATATTTGCGTTCAGAATACGTAATGAAAGTGTATTTGTAATAAACAATTTGTTAAACTAAATTAATTTTTTGAAAGATGAAAAAAATTTTCAATTTGGCAGTGATTTTCGCAGCTTTGATGACTGCAGTTTCTTTCACTTCGTGTGATGATGCAGAGGATGATGTAATCAATGATTTCGAGCAAGGTGATGTAACTCCTGTTACTAAGCTTCAAGTTCAGGCTGGCAAGAAGTATCAAGCTTACCAAGAAGGTTTGGCTGCTTTCACTTTTGAGGTAATTTCAACTAGTGGTCACTATGTTGATGGGACTCAAGAGGTTATCATCAAGATTGAGAATGCTGACAGTAAGAAGGATGTTGAGTTCACTCTTTCTGATGCTGGTTCTTCATATTTGATGAGAAATGCTGATGGTACTTACGAGGCAGTTGGTCAGACAGTAGCAAACGCAAACGCTAGCTCAATCGTTATGGTTTTGGCATACAAAAACTCAACGGCTGATTACACTATCACTTCAGGTACTGTTAACGATACTTTGAAAGAAAATGGTGCTAAGGAAACTAAGTTTGCTGAGAAGACAAAGTAATAGTCACTAACCAAATTAGTGTGATTAAGGGGTCGGCTTTTGGGTCGACCCTTTTTTCGTGTGCTGGTTTGCGTATGACGGTTTACACTGCAAATCGGCAATAGTAGGTTGTCGCCCTATGTTTTTTAGTTGGAATTTTTTACCTTTGCGTTCGTTTGGGTTGCCTTGGAAGAGGAACGGGAGGCGTACCCAATAGAGAATGTTTCCGTACCTCAGTTATAAGGTGAGTATAAGACTCTCCAAAAAAAACTTTAATTGACTTATGAGAGAAATTTTAAAATGTTCGGTCGTTTTCTTTGCGTTGGTGACAATATCCCTTTTTTCATCGTGTAAAATTACGATAAACGGTAATGACGACGACGACAAGAAAGAAGAGGAAGTTCAGATCACTGGCGAGCGTTATGTGCAAGTGATGGCGAAAGGTCAGAAATTCTACTTTTATAACGAATCGTTTTCAAAAGGCAAGAAGACGGGCGTTATTGAGATTGTCGATTACAAAGAAGATTATGCGAGAAAGTTTGTCGAGTTCAAGTTGACTTCCTCACTCGGGGAGACAATCCAAGAAACCGTTGTGTTTAATCAGCTGCCTAATGTTGATGATGAGGAGCAACCATGCTATTTGGGGTTGGATGGAGATGTTTTCAAAATTTATACATTGAGCGAGGCGATAGAAAACCACGAAAAGATTTTGTTCGGAATGTCTACTATGCCGAATGCCGACCTTGATATTTCTTTGAAGAACTACATGGTCTACTTAGCCTCTCCAACCGACCTTGGAGATTTTAGGTATGAAGTACAAAAGAGGGGCGAAACTATTTCAAAAACATTGTTCGGAGAAGAGTAGGCGGCCATAAGGTTGTCATGTTCCATAGAAGAGCCAAGTGAGATTTGGCTCTTTTTTTTGTGCGCGATAAGTACATTTTCAAAAAAATTAAAAAAACTTTTTGCGTTCGAAGAGAAGTCGGAAGAAAGAAAATCATAATTAATGAAAAAAAAACGGAAAAAAATTGTGCTATTAACTTTTTTTAAATAATTTTAAGCGTTACTTGTTTTCAGATAGTTACACTGCAAAGATGATAGGGAAAAAGAAGCAAAGAGAGAATATCTGAAGAGGCAGAATAGATGGACAATTAACGGATGGAGGACACAGTTATGGTACGGAAAGCATACGCCTATTTGCTGTTGGTGATGGCAGGGGCGAACAAATATATAAAATCCAAGATTGGAGAAATTCATGGTATTACTAAACCGGTTTTAGTAATATCGGTGTTGTTTTATTTGTTGCCGGAAGTTCTCTTTTCTCAAGTGTGTACTCCATCTTCCGACGGAAGTATTCAGAGTTTGGTCGGTACGGATATGAATAGCAAGGAGGAGGATGCAGATGGCATTTACAGTCTTGATGATGTTGAAGTTGGAGGTAATTCGGAATTTACTTTGTTTAATGAGAATAATGCTCAATATGATCCTTCATTATCAAATAAAAATACATATTTAGTCACAAATAAAGTTAATTCTTTGTGGGGAGGTAATGAAAATGCAATACTTCCTGAAAATAAAGATGGAAACTCATATCTTGTGGTAAGACCTCCTACAGGGACACACACCCTCTTTAGTGTTAATTTTTCTGTTGAAGAATTAAGGAAAAAGTTTGAACCGTATCTTGAAAATTGTGGAAATTCTCCATCTACAAAGTCTGTTGTTAGTTTTAGAGTTTTTTTAGGAAATCTTTATGAGCAAGAGCCTCAATGGGCAGCTTTCCCTATGTACATGCAAAATATGTCAAAGGGAGCAATCTCAAAAATGTTGCTAACAAAAGAAGGAGGGGGGACTACGCAGGGGGACCCGATTCAATTTAGTGGTTCAGGCTGGTATACTCTGACTTTAGAGATTACTTGGCCTAATTATATTTGTTGGGATATTCACAATAATGCGTTAAGTAATCAAAATATCGAAATAAAGTCAAATTTTTATAATAATTCAGATGGGACAGTATTATTTTTCGACTACATATCAAGTAAAACTCCGCATGTGTGTATCAATATGACTTCAGGATGTAAGGATGACTTAGTGAAGTTGTATGCATACGATTATGAGCCAGGAACAACCATAAAATGGCAATATAAATATCCTGATGCGGAAAATACATGGGTGGACTATCATACTTCTACTTATAGTGGTAATGGTGTTAGTACTCCGGAATTCAAGTATTTGGCAGAGCCTAATAAGGAGAATATTGTATTCAGAGCTTTGGTAACTTTGCCGAATGGAAAAGAATTAGAACCAACTGAAATTAACTTTAAAAAACGTGTTGACTGTGAATCAATAAAATGTCCTGAAATAATTTCAGGACCGGAACAAATTTGTCAACCATTGGCTGAGAGCGTATTTAGATATACGGTTGATCCTTACGATGGGGAGAATTTGGATTATGAGTATAGTTTAAGAAGAAAAGGTACAGAGGAAAATATTTTAAGTACAACTCCGTTTAATTTTACTCAAAATCCAGAGAACCCCTATTTAGGAGATTTGGATGTCCCATTCCCTGCTAATTTGGAGTCCGGCGAGTATGTCCTAAAAGTTAGTGCAAAAAATAAGGGTACTTCTGAAATTTTGTGTTCTCAAGAAAAGACAATTGTAATTACGGTTCACTCCAACCCGGTTGTTCCTACAATTGTTCCGAATCCATTGCAATTCTGTAAGGATGACGAAGTTCCACCATTGTCGGAAATAATGGATGCGATAGATCAAGACGTTTACTATATCAATTGGCATAATGGAATCACATTGGAGTCTGGTTTTGCTGATGTCCCTGAGATCACAACTGCAACACCTACAGAAGATACTCCTCAACAATATTTTTATTCGGTAACGAATAAGGAAACAGGCTGTATTTCTGTTCCTGCGGAGTTGGATGTTTATGTTGACGAACCAATCGCCTTTGAACTCTCTCCGGTTTCTCCAATCTGCAAGGGAGAATCGGTGAGCTTGTCTGTGGCAGGAGATGTGGTGGGTGATGTTGCGACAACTGACGCATACCAATGGTATAAAGATGGTGTGTCAATTGTAGGGGCAACAGCAACTTCCTACGAGGTGACTCCTGATGCGTCTGCCGTATACAAATTGGAGGTGAAAGGAAATGTCTGTCCTGCAGTCTCTAAAAGCGTTTCGGTTGAAGTGAAAGAGAAACCTCAGGTGACGGTAACCACCACACCAATCTGTGCCGGCTCGTCCGATGCACCTGAAGTAACAATGACTCCAAGCGAGGGTATGACCTTTGAATGGGTGGATGCTCCGACTTGGTCAAGCTTGTCGTCAGGAATTCGTACTGTGTCGTATAAAATAACATCCGACAATGATTGTTTTGAGGAGGGAGAGACGGAAGTGACAGTAGAAGCCCCAATTATTTTTGAATTGGCAAAAGCAGGACCGATTTGTAAGGGCGAGTCAGTGAATTTGAAAGTAGAAGGAACTGTAAGTGGAGTTGTAGCTAATACAGATGCTTATCAATGGTATAAAGATAATATGCCTATTGCTGGTGCAACATCATCAATTTTGTATGGAGATTTGGATTTCGATGCAGAATATTCGGTTATGCTTACACGTAATGATGGCGTGAAAGAGATGGTTTGTGCTATTAAACCAATTCAATTTAGTGATATGGCTGGAGATCCTATTTTGGTATTTACACCATATGTCTCTTCTGATGTCGTTGTCAAAGTTGCAAAATCAGCACAAGTAAGAGTTTGGTCAACTACAGGTTTGTTGGTTGGTGAATATTCTATTGAGGAGGGTGAAAATGCGTTGAATATGGAGTCTCTTCAAGGAGTTTATTTGTTAGAATTTATTTTTGAGGATGGTAATCATGTAGTCGAGAGAGTGGTATTTTAACTTTTGAGTTTTAACTTTTAACTTTCAATCTTAATACTATGTCATATAAAAAAGTCTTATTATTATTGTTTGTGCATTGCGCATTATGTGTTGCGCATGCTCAACTATTAAAAGTGCCTTACCAATTTGGTTTTGAACAGGGTGATGCTGAAATAAATAATTGGGAATTAAATTTAGGCAATAGAGGAAAATATTGTGCAGACCAGTGGGTGGTTGGTAACCTTGAGTTTAACGAGGGTTATCAATCACTTTATATATCTCCAGATAATGGTTTGTCGGCTAAATATTCTTCAAAACCCAATGTGGTTGTTGTATCTCGTACATTAGAATTGCCAACTGGTAATTATGATATTTCGTTTGACTGGAAATCGGGTGGTTATGCAACTATTTCAGATTTGTTTGTCTGTTTGTTGCCTGATGGATATTCTATAGGTGGTGAGGTTTTAGAATCAAACGATTCTATTGGATATTTCCCTAAAATTTTTAGTCGTTTTTGTATGCCATTGACAACAGTCGATGGTACTTTTACATCATTGTCTGACAAGAGAACTTGGAGTAATGCCTCTTTTCAGACAAGTGTTGTCGCTGGTCGTAAATTGCAATTGGCATTTGTGTGGGTGAATTTTAATCAAGATACAACAATTGCGAATCCGTTAGGTGCTTGTATTGATAATATTCAGATTACATCGGCTATGTGTCCTAAACCTGAAAATTTACAAGCTGAAGCTTCTTGTGGTACAATCAATTTCTCATGGGATGGTTTTGCTCCTATTTATGAGTGTGGTTATAAACCTCTTGGATCTAAATATTGGAATAATGTTTATGATATTGATGGTGAGGTTGATAATCCTTCTTTTACATTTGAAGATATGCCTGAGGGCGCATACGATTTGAGGGTTCGTGCTATCGCAGATGGGGATACAAGTGCATACGTATATTTGAATACTGTGGTAGTATGGTGTCCAGAAAATCACTGTTTTGATTTTGTCTCTCTTGATAATGAGGAGGTTGTTACTTGTTATGTTGGTGGTGCTATCGAAAATCCGTTGTCAAATTCGGGTAGTTATAAATTTTCACCAGCATCTCCAACTCCTTCAACCGGAGGTAATAATACGAGTGCACGTCATATAGCATGTTGGGTTCAAGGAATGTATGATCCTAATACGGGTAATCGATTGTCAATAATACCAGAAGGGTCGTTGGCATCTATACGTTTGGGTAATGAAAATGCAGGCGCTCAAGCAGAGCGTATTACATATACGTTTGATGTAGTAGGTGATTTGGTGTTGTTGATGAAATATGCGGTTGTTCTTGAAAAACCGGGACACGATAAAACAGCAGGTTTAGGTCCAGATGCGGGTCCGGATCGTACGCAAGACCCATATTTTGGATTTGAAATATTGAAAGAAGATGGGTCTCCAATTAGTAAAAATGCAACTTGTGGTGAGGCTTTCTTTTCTCCAGAAACAGGTGATTGGGAAAAATCGGGTGCATATGAAAAGTCGCTAGAAGTATTTGAAATTTTGCATATGGGGTGTGCGGTCGGAAAATCGGGCCCTGCCTGCCGTCGAGGGCCCGACGACCCCCACTACTATTATACCACAAACCGCAGGCTTTGTCAATAGGCAATTTGCACAATAATTCTAGTGAGTATTTTCCCAAAATAGTACTTGACAAATGATAAATCATGGTGTATAATACAAGTACAATGAATGAAACGAAAGAGGTAATCACTATGGCTACTACTACTCGCAAGAAGCACAATGGTCTGTCCCCCATTGAATTTAGCATGATTTGGAATCTGGTCATTAAGAATGGTGAAAAGTATCCCGGTGGTGGATACATCTATCAGGGAGTTCGCACCATGGTTACTCCTAGCAATAATCGTAAACTGTATAGTACTATTTCCAACATCTCCCATGTGGAAATTGGTAAAACAATTCGTACCTATGGGGCTTGACAAAAGCCCCAACCTATGATACAATAACCAAGAGGTGAGATACATGGATGAAATCAAATGCAGACCCCTCGACAGAGTCAAGTGCGGTCTGGTCTTTCCGGAACACGGAACACTGTGGAAAGTTGTCAACTACTCCACGGGCGATGATTTATGGATTGTGGAAAACTGTTTTGACAAGTCTTTCACACACTATAAAAAAGATGAAGAAATCCGCAAAATAATGGGAATTGGGGCTTGACAAACCCCAAATCCTATGCTATAATTAAGGTACAAAAAAGGAAAGGAACTGAATCAAATGACTATCACAATCAACTTCGACATGGACGGCACAATCGCTGACCTCTACGGTGTCAAGAACTGGCTCCCCTATCTGGAAGCCGAAGATACCACTCCCTACGAAATCGCAAGACCTCTGCTGAATCTCTCCGCTCTGGCTCGCAAGCTGAACGCACTCCAGAAGCAAGGCTACCGACTCTCCGTTATCTCCTGGACTTCCAAGAGCGGAAGCAAGGAATACAACGCAAGAGTGACCGAAGTCAAAAAGGTTTGGCTTGCTGAACACCTGCCCTCCGTCCGTTGGGATGAAATCAACATCGTTCCCTACGGCACTCCCAAGGAACTGTTCTGCCGAACCCCTCTCGACATTCTGTTCGATGATGAAGAACGGAACAGAAATGGATGGACTGGCATCCCCCACGATGTACAGAACATCATGGAAATTCTCAGAGAAATCTGAGAATTTCCCCTTGACAAATCAAACAATCTGTGATACAATAACTACAACAAAAGAAAACCGAAAGGAATTGATACTATGATTAAAGTTTTTTCTGCTCTGGCTCTGCCCTCCATGTCCCAGTTCGACCACCTGTACGATGCTTTCCGCACTCCCCAGTATGATGTGTTCGGCTACCTGTCCAATAGCAAGGGTGACATCAACAACATCACCGGCATTCTGACCCGCCTGCAGTTACTGAAGATTCTGGTTGCCAACGGCGAAGCTCCCTTCTATGGCTCTGACCTGTTCGGTGCTTCCTGCTCTCTGGGCGGTTGGATGAATGGTCTGAGCGTGTGGGGTATCATCAAGGAAACCGGAAATGTGCGGGAAGTCATGGTCGAGATTGGCGATGACCTGTACCGCAAGTGCTACATCAAGGAATGGAAACTGGCTATCCCTGCCGACTTGCTGAGCCTGTTCGTGAACGAGTTCCGCACCCTCCTTCTGGAAAACATTTGATTTTGAAATTCGCCCCAGAATCTTGGGGCGAATTTTTTGTGCAATTTTACCAATTGACTTTTTGGCCGGCCGCCCACGTTCGCAGCGGCCGGAATTCGTCATAATAACCAACCCCAGACAGTTTTTTCAGCGATTTTTTGTGCAATATTGCGGCTTGCATTTTCCCGAATCATTTGGTATACTATTATCAACAGGTGAGGCGAGAGAGGCCCACCCAAGCCGGTAGTAGCCACAGGGGTGGTGTGGGGGCCGGACCCACAAACGAGGTTCTAGTCAAGTATCTTCTCGGAAAAATATAAGACTTGGCAAGATGTGGTGGTAGTCCAATGGCATGGACGCTCAAGGTAAAACCGCAGACACCGGAGTGAAAGCCTCCGACGAGAACTTGTTGGTTCGACTCCAACCCATCACACCAGAAAAAAAAGTGCTTGACAAAAAGCACAAAGTATGCTATAATGAATTTGTCAAGAGGGGAACCTTGCGGCGAAAGCACGATGAACTGTGGAAACAGAAACAGTGACGAATTGAAATCCAACCATTCCTTTACAAGAGTTCCGCCTACTAGGGTCAGTGATGAGTACAAGGTGAGGATAGGCTCAGGGTCGAGGCACAGAAACAAGTCGTGCGAAGTGGCGAAGTAGCGGAGATAATCAAAAAAGTCCGGAATTTTTTGAGAAAATCTCTTGACAAATTCATTATAGTATGCTATAATACAAATACAAGGTGAGGGAAGCGATGGCAAGCCCCACCAAATAAATGAAATGAGGTAAATTACTATGGCACATTACATTCCTTCTATGATGGCACTGGCTCCCAAGACCCAGGAACTGTTTGACCGACTGCCCCGCGAGTTCACCAAGAAGCAGTATGAAGCACTGCGGGACGAACTGAGCGAAGGTCGCTATCCCACTCTGTCCGCTATCTCTCTGACCTCTGCCCGTGAGTATGGCATCATTGAGGTTGTCCGCACCGAAAAGACTACCTACACCAAGGAAGTCCGAGTAGTAGTCAACCCCAAGACCGAGGAAAAGTACACCGAGGAACAGCTGGACGAAATCTGGTGCAAGAAGATTGCAAAAGAGTTCGGTGTTCGGTTTGATGGCTATGTTCCCGGCTACTACGAAATGTCCAAGTTCATGGATTATGCGGACATGGAGTTCGAGGGTTTCCGTAATGTGTTCGGTATCAACTGGAACAAGTTCCACGATTTGATGGATGGCAAGAGAAAGTTCTAAACTTTCTCTTGACAAACCAACCAAAGTATGCTATAATAAATTCATCAAAGGAAAGGATTGATACCAATGTTTACTGAAAAAACTTTTGCTATTATCGATACTGAAACTCTGGGGGGTGCCGCAAGTGCCCACTGTCCCACCTACCACTGTGCAGGTATCGCACTCACCAAGAGAGAAGAAGTCAGCCGAATCAACATCGTTGTCATTGGCAACCTGCTTCTGGATTCTGCCTTTTACGGCAAGGCTAAGAAAGAATACTATCTGAATCTCCTGCGCGACCCTGCAACAGTTCTCTGCTACACCGAAGCCGAAGCCAAGGAAATCTTCTCCACTTGGCTGACCGAGAACAATGTCTCCTGCGCCTGTGCCCACAACAGCGGATTCGACTTCAACAAGACTTTCGTTTCTGAGTGTGTCGAGGGGATGGAGTTCATCGACACTTGGCAGGCTTTCTTTGAAACCATCGGCAAGTATCGCAAGTACAACAAGTTCTGCTGTGAAAATGGTTTTGTTACCAAGAGCGGAAACATCCAGATGACCGCCGAAGTTTGCTACCGCTTCCTGTCTGGGGATGTGTCTTTCGTGGAAGAACACACCGCCCTGTCTGACTGTGAAATCGAAGCTGAGATTCTGCGTGCGGTCTGGGCAACTCACCGAAAGTTTGAGCGCAACATTCACAAGGGCGATGCTCCCAACCGCTTCCAGACCGTCAAGGCAAGATTCTAAAAAAAATTGAATTTGGGGGTTGACAAACCCCCAAATCCATGCTATAATGTTGATACAACAAACGAAAGGAATTGATAACTATGAAGTATGTAATCTCTGTTTTCTATGATGACGCTGAGGTCGAAGTCAAGACCAATGATGTGGAAATCGCAATTCTGGAAATGCTGAAAGCCGACAACACCGGCAATCATGCCCATGTGTGCGATGGTGCTACCGGCGAGGTTCTGGCTATCGTGAACTCCCCCGACGGCGAGAGATACTGCACCGAGGAATTCTCTCTGATGACTCTGGGCTTCCTGTTCAAGATGGAACGGGAAGCCGTCGAAGAGGAAGAGGCTGAATGTGTGGACTGTGAACCCGAGGTCGAGCGGGAAATCATCCCCAGTATCTTCGAGGTAATGTCCACCCTGGCAAGACAGCAAGCGGAAGAGATTCTGAACCCTGA
>CALFTM010000085.1 GCA_937916355.1 uncultured Bacteroidales bacterium | reverse complement strand
ATTGGCAAAACATCGGAAGGGGCTGAAAAACAGCAAAAAATGACAGTAAATTACAGCACTTACATTTTGCCATCTGATATTTTTTCATAAAATTTGCAATGAAGAGGCTTGACTCTGCGTGACCAAATTAAAACATAGAAGTGTATGGAATATTCAAAAGGAAAAATATTAGAAGGTAAAATCATCCATGTGGAAGAAGAGTATATGCTTATTAAGTTTCCTAACAAAGAAACTGGCATTTTGCACAAATCAAAAATGTCGCCTCAACCAGAAGGTGATTTAACCAATTTTTATCATAGGAATCAATCTATTCTTGTTTCAATAGATGAAATCACTGCTAAAGGATACAAATTGGGACGCAAGGATATTGAAAATAGATTTGAAAATCAGCTACGCCATGAAGCAAAAGAGTTAGAGAAACAGAAAAGAGCGGAGGAAAGAGAACGTATGCAAAAGGAAGTAGAAAGGAGTGCCTCTCTATTTGAAAGAGGGGTGGTGTATGAAGCAGAAGTAATTAAACTGTCAAACCATGGTGCTAAAATTAATATTGCTGGTATTAATATTGATGGATATATTGAAAAAGAAGAACTTAATTGGAATGAAAACGAATCTGTTAAAGAATCCTTGTTTGAAGGAGAGATTATCCATGCCGTATTCTTGGAATACACAGATGGCAAACTTTTGTTTGGTCTGAAATATTTAGAAGAAAAGCCATATGATGACAATTTATATTCTCTTTCAACAGAAGAATTACTGAAAAGATTAGGACATAACAACAATGTTTTTATTGCAGAAGCTAAAAACATCAAAGGATTATGCTTGACAAATCTATATTCGGAAGAGGGAAATCTGTTGATAGATCCAGTTAAAGGAAATAATATAGTTGTAAGATTTATTCAGCCGACTATAGAAGAGGGCAAGTTTTATAAAGTTAGTGTCGAACTTCAAGAAGAGGGAAAACGACGCAAAAGCAACGATTTGTTTTCTTTCTTTGTCTCAAATGTAGAAGAGGTGGAAAATCCTTATAAAAGTGATGTGAGAAAAGCATTTAGTTGGCACGATAGTCCAGCATCAAATTCGTCACTTGCCAATATCATTGATACCATTGGCTTGGAGATGTATTCTTCTGCAGAAAGAATGTTTTTTGAATTGATTCAAAATGCTGATGATTCAGCATCGCAGGCTGGAGTAATTATAAATATCGACCAAAAAGACAATTACTTGATATTTACTCATAATGGGTTGCACTTTAGTTATAAAGATTTTGAATCCCTGGTGTCCGCTGCAAAAAGCACAAAATCAAGTAAAGAAAAGACCGGTTATAAAGGAATTGGCTTTAAGTCTGTATTTACTAACTCTCAACAAGTGTTTGTGGATTCTGGCGGCTATCATTTCAAATTTGATAAATACGAGTTGTTGTATGAAGATTTTGACAAATTTTACTCGATAGTTCGGAATATTAGTGGCGAGCAGGAAATGTCTAAATTTGTCGAAAAATACGCTACACAACGCGAGGCTTTTCGCGGAGTAAAAGATATTCCGTGGCAACTGCTACCCATTTGGTGTGACGTAATTCCTGAAACTCTAAAGAATTCTGCTTTTGCAAAAAATCAAAAGGTTTCGTTTGCCCTCAACATAAAGAACCAGAAAATAGAGGACTATGTCAAAGCCATTGAATTTTTGTTTAACAATCCAAAGTTCATCTTGTTTTTACGACATACCAACAGGTTGGATTTGAAATTTGCCAATAAAACAATCACCAAAGATGTCAAAAACGGCATTGTAACGATAAAGAACTCTTTTGCAAATAAGAGGATAGAAGAATTAATCAAAAGAGATTATGAAGATATTCCTATCTCTAACGAAGCGTTTGAAAATAAATATGTTGACATTCAAATAAAAGAAATCACCAATAGACAGGGCGAGAAAGAGAACAAATTTTATGACAATAACAATCAGGAGTTAGAGGATATCCCAGATAGGATTGCTTCTTCTCAAACCACAATGATATCATTTGTTGCCAATTACGATGAGGGAATCATAACAGAAAACAATGGAAATAGTTTATATGCGTATTTGCCTATGAACGAACACCGCTTTCGTTTCCCGTTATTTATCAATGCCGACTTTGTTTTGGCAGCTAATCGCGAGACATTGCTTGACAATTCTTGGAATTATTATCTTTTGGCAAACATCGGAGAATTGCTCGTCAAATGGGTAGCAGAATTGGCTCAAAAAGGAGAAAAGAACTGCCTTAAACTTTTGCCTAGTCAATATTTTGATGATTCTTCGCTCGATGTAGAACAACTTGCGAAGAGTTTCAACAACGCATATTTAACCGCCCTCGAATCCGAAGCCTTCATTCTCAACCACAAAGGCGAACTTGCAAAACAAGAAGATATAATCATCGACGTAACTGGATTGTCGGAGATAGTTGGTGCAGATTTGTTCTGTCAATTACTTGAGACTGAGAAATGTCTGCCTTCTGAAAAATTAGATAGCAAGATATTGGGAAAAGATATTTTCAAGCTCATCAAAACCATGAAGTTCGATGATGTTATTAGTGCAATAACCAACAACTCCGACTTCAACGATTGGTTTGTATCTGCCTCAGATGAACAGAAAAAAGCATTGTATAAATGGATTGATTACAACGATATGATATCTCTTAAAGATGATTTGCGGTCATTCGTTTCAAAACTTCCACTGTTTAAATTTGGCGAAAGCTTCAAATCCTGTGAAGAAATAAATTATTCTGAATACATCATTACAACGGAACACACAGAACCTATCAAGACAATTCTTTTCAAACTTAGCTTTGTATGTTCTGACAATCTTTTTCACAAAAACCATCCATTATATAGATTTGTTGACTTACAAGAAGAGATAGATTTGTTCGATGCAATAAAAGAATCTGATTTTTACAATCTTACAATCGATGAAAGAAAAACATTATTCTTCGCATTGGCAGATTTTGATGGCGTGGGTGACTCAAGACTAAAAAACATTGCTCTTTTTAAGAACATGAAAGGCGAGTTTAAGCCGTTGGGAGAGATGGTTGCTTATCGTGAAAATGTTCCTCTATGGTTGAATGATTATGTTTTGTGCAAAGAAGATTATTCATCAAACTTTGACAAATATTTGATTTCTGACGAACATATTTTCCAAGAGATTGTTCAAACACATTATTCTGACCTTGAACACTCTTCCGTACTAGAATTATACAACCATTTTAAGGCTCAGTGGACATCTACTTTTACCAAAACATTGATTGATAGATATGGAACAACCGATGATTTGCTTACTATCGTAGAACGAACGGATGGTGCAAAGCATTATTTCATTGAAAAATTTGGTAAGATAAATTTCGAAAACAAAACCACTATTGATTCCATAGAATACAAGGTAGTACGGCTTGCAATGTCATGTGATTATGATATTAGCAAACTTAAAAGATTGATTTTTATTGACAACAAAAATATATCGGAATTCACTATAGCACCAGAAGTTTCTATTACAATAGACAAAGAATATCTATTCCCCATATCAGAATTACTTGTAAACCAATTGGATGATTACACCTCATTTAATCAAGTAAAAACATTACTCTCTGATATCAATGGCTCAAATGTTTTATTTTCATTAATAAGAATGAAAAACTCTGATGTCAGAAATCAACTTCAAACATTATATACCCCCGCACAATATGCCTTTTATGTTTGTTACAACATTGCCAATAATTATCGTTATGCGATTTCTATTACAGATGAACAATTTGTGACAAATATTTTGGATTATTTCTTTGATAACGCAATAGGTGCGTTAGGAAAGTATATCCAATATTTCTCAAACCAAAAAATCATTGGTCATTTTATCAATTCTGATGATTATACACTTGAAACAGAACGCCTATCAAATGTCATAAGACTTTGGGCTGATAATGAGGAAAAAGAAAAGTTTTTAATTTCTCTTGGAGCAAAAGGCAACTTGTCAGACGAAATAAAAAGAAGAAAGGCTTTTATGAATAATGAGCCCATTTCGTTATCATACTCAAACAATATTTCAAGCGAGATTACAGCATTTCTCAATTGGTGCATAACACTTAAAACTCCTTTTACAAAAGAAAATCAAGTGAAAGTTCTCAAAGAAATGTTTGACCGACTAAACATCAAAACACAATATTGTGATTATGATTACAGCAATGCCAAAGAATGGGACAATGAAAGATATATAGAATATGTTCGAAATAAGCTATCCATATATCTTATTGATAACGAAATGCCCAAGAGAGGTGTCTATAAGAATGTCCATATTTTCACTGAATATGTTGGCGATTACGTCTGTTTATCATCCAACAGACTGTATATCAATGTAAAAGACAGAAATATCGATACTATATTGATGTCGGTATGTGATGATAGAAATATCCAATTTACAAAGGATGATTGGACAAAACTTTTTATGGTATCTGTCGAAACATTGAATGAAAAGGAAAATGAATTAGTCAAGAAAGAAGAAGATATTAAAACTCTGACTGAATCAAATCGACAAAAAAATGAAATAATCGAAGAACTTCAAGCAAAACTTAAAAAGTATGAAAACATTGAAAGTAATTATAATGAAGGAACTAAAAACAATCCAAATATACCGACAATAAAAAACGGAAATTCTGATGGTAGTGGAGAAAAGCTTCAGTGGGAAGCTCAGCTTGAAGCACAAAAGCGTTTAAAGCAGGAATTCCCACAATGGATGTTCCCTTCTAATTATGGTGAAGCAGATGATGATGGTAGGCCATATAATTTTTCAACCATAGAAATTAAAGATGAAAACTACGCTACAATACCTATAGTTTTGAAAAGTTACAAAAATAATAGCGAACCTTTCAAGATAAATACAGAGGAGTGGGATTACTTAATAAAAGAAGAAGCTGTTCTATTGATATACACGGGTGATGATGTTAAACGTGTTTATGTGAGAGACCTCATAAGAAAACAATCTCGCATAACTATTACTTTTAGCACAGAAAATCTTGACATAGAAGATAGAGTTAATGCATTTGCAGATTCTTTGCACTACTTCAATGAATTGCATTTCGATTTTGAAAGCTTCAATATTTCAAGTAGGGTTCAATCTGCAGCGGAACTATACAAAAAAAACAAAAGGGCATTTCTTGCAAATCATAATACAGAGGAGGACATATGAAATATTCTAGATGTGAATACGAGAGATTTCTATACACAGAAATAGAAACTCAACAACGAAATTTTGATCAAATTATTAATACAAAAGCAATAGTATTAAAAGAACGAGGTTCGGTCTTTGTTGGTTTATTTCAAGGATACGGAAAAAATGGAATGCCCATATTTAAAGTTCGTAATGCTGAAAACATGCCAAGGAAAAATACCTTTTGGACTGCTGTTGATTTAAGAAGCGAAAACGGTGATATGTCAAAGTTCAAAAATTGGGGGAACCTGTCATGGAAAGATCTGCGGACTCGATATCAATGTGATTTTTGTGATTGTGTATGTGTATGGATTTCTAAATCAGACAATCCAGACTATTGTTTAGTTGGCATTAAAGATCTAACGATAGATTTCGTCAAAAACATAGAACCAAACACAATCATAGCCTTTGGTCCGAAAGACCCGCCTTTGCAATACTTGCTAAACCTTATTGACATAGTGCGTAGTTCTTCATGGGTTGAAACTCAAAAGATTTTAGATTATGACGAAGTAAACAACCAATGGAATCCACAAAAAATCGAAGCAAAAGCAGATTTTACATCTCTTATGCTGAACGACATGAAAGAAAATAACTGCATTGTTGTACAAGGTCCTCCAGGAACAGGCAAGACATATCGTATGGCTCAACTTGCCGCTAAATTGTTAGCAGAGAACAAAAGTGTTTTGGTGACGGCTCTAACCAATCAAGCTTTGATGGAGTTAGCAAAGAAGGAGGACCTGAAGCCTTTCCTTGATAAAGGGAAAATCTCAAAGACAAGCCTCACAGTTGATGAAAGCAAAGAACTTCCAAATCTGCAACCCATAACGGATAATCTCTGCAATGCCTCTAATGGAAATCTTTCTCTTGCAACTTTCTATTTATCGAGTGGCTGGGCAAAAGAAGCAACTAGTCTGCCTTTTGACTACGTTATAATGGATGAGGCTAGTCAGGCTTTGCTTCCTATGATTGCTGCAACGATGAAATTAGGTGAAAAAGTCGTTTTAATTGGCGATCAAAACCAGTTGTCACCTATAGTTGTAACTAACGAAGATATTATAAACAAATATCAGTGGACACCAATAGTGAAAGGGTTTGAAACAGTTTGTCAAAATTTCTCTTTCAAGTCATATATGCTAAGTGATACCTTTCGTCTAACAGAACGTGGTGCCGAAAGCACTGGCATCTTCTACAACAACGAATTACGTTCTGTTTCAGAAACGAAAGTTATTCCATCAAAACTATCGTTATTAAATCCGCAAGGCGGACCTGTTTTCATCGGATTGGATTTAATAATTGGCGACAAAGCACCAACCAATGCTTTTGAGTGCATTTTTGAAAATGTTTATAAAATCTATGCTGAAAATTCTAAAACAGAAATTGCCGTCTTGTCAAAATTCAAAGATTCTGTTCGTGAATTACAGGCATATTTTGTAAAAAGGTGGTCCACGACAAAAGAATTACCTGATAATATTCGTATTGAAACTGTAGATAGGATTCAAGGATTGACTGTCGATTATTGTTTCTTTTTCATTCCTAAAGCATCTGTTCACTACTCATTGGAAAATGAATTGTTCAATGTAGCGACCTCTCGTGCAAAATATAGCACAATTATTGTGGCAGACAATTCTTTATTGAAAGAAAATATGTCCGAAAAAGTCCGCAAATATCTTTTGAAAGCACAAGAAGATAAGTTCGCAACATTTGAACCTAAAACCATAACTGCTGGTAATATTGGTGTGACAATAACAGGAAAAATTGATTTGTCGCAATTTGAGAGAAAAAGAAAAGAACTTGTCGAAGACAAAGAGAATATTTACATCATTGATACAAACGTCTTTGTGAATTGTCCCGACATTATTTCTCGCATTGGAAACAATTATAAAATTGTAATCCCTGCAAAAGTGTTGGAAGAGCTTGATAAACTTAAGTTGAAAGAGAATGTAGATAAGAAAAAACTTAGTGAAGCAGCAAAAAATATTAATACTGCATTTACTAAAAAATATTCTCAAATGGAAGATGCTAATTTGTCATTACTTCCGAAAGACTTCGATAAACGCAATCCGGATTGTATGATATTATCGGTGGCACTAAAATACAAAAATGACAATCCAATTCTTTTGACATCTGATAATATGCTTCAATCAAGAGCAAGCGGTTTGGGAATAACAACAATTTCTTTAAAGGAATTTTTAAGGTAGTTTTATAAGTAACGATAAATATTGATGTGGAGAACGTTGCTCCGATAGTTATTCCAAATGATTTGCCAAGCGAGTGCGACGGAATCATTTTTCTAAACTTCGGCATCAATAGAATATGATAGAAAACCGTTGATTATTGGCATTCTCTTTGCAAATGAAGAAAAAAGTTGTACTTTTGCACCGACAGTTTCCGCCACGCTTCCCGTAGAACAGCGAACCAGGGCGGAACTTTTGCCTTTATACTATGACATATTCGGCAACAATTCAGAACCTCAAGGAAATTTATTTTTTCACCACAAAAAAAGACAAGTTCTCCAATCATTTTGTTTAAATTTGCGCTCGCTAGTTGACTCTACAAAATTATGAATGAAAGATTAATAGTAAAATCATTTGGCCCTGTTAAGGAACTAGATATTGTATTTAAGTCAATTACAATATTAATTGGCGACCAAGGCACAGGGAAAAGCTGTATTGCCAAACTTTTTTCAATGTTTAAATGGCTGGAAAAAGAATTGGTTATGCAACGCCAAAAGAGTTCTTATTATGAATCATACAATAGGTTCTCTTCGAAGCTGTGCGAATACCACAGATTAGAATCTTTTATCAAAGAAGATACATATATCAAATACGAGGGTGAGAAGTATTCTTTTGAATACGACAATTCAAAATTTCATATTTTTGACAATGGTGGTGACATTATGTTGTTACCTAAAATAATTTATATCCCGGCAGAAAGGGCTATTTTAAGTGTAGCCGAGAATAAATCACGCCTGCTAAAAGAATTGCCGGCTTCATGCGACACGTTTCAAGACGTATTCAGCGATGCTAAAAAGAATTTCAAGCGTGGATACAACTTGCCTTTCGGCGAATTGCATTATGAATATGACTCTCTGAATGACACAAGTAGAATTTCAGGGAAAGGTTACGAAGAGAATCCTGTAAAATTAACCCATGCTTCCAGTGGCATTCAATCAGCACTTCCTTTATGTCTTGTTTCTGAATATTTAAGTGGAAAGATACTGGAGAAAGAAGAAACAAAACTTTCAAAAGAGGAAAAGAGCAAGATGGAAAAGCAAATTTCCGAAATTATGGATAATGATGCATATACAGAGAGCGTAAAGGAAATTATGCTCAAAAAAATATCGTCATTAAACAGGTATGGTTGTTTTGTCAATATTACTGAAGAACCGGAGTTGAACCTGTTCCCAAAATCACAAATGGGAGTTATCCAATCGTTAGTTAAAATCAATAATAGCTCACAAGGGAATAAACTGGTTATTACAACCCACAGTCCGTACACCTTAGCAATACTTAATTTATTAATTATAGCAGCTAAGACATATAACAAAGGAGACGAAGAAACAAAAAAAGAGGTTGAATCGATACTCCCTGTCCAATACCATATTGGCAAGGATCATTTGGCTGCATACAGTTTGAATGAAGGAGACGACGAAACTCCATATTGCAAATCGATTATCAGCGAACAGACCGGCATGATTGCAAAAAATGATCTAGATTCAATCTCAGAGACCATTTCAATGGAGTTTAATAAATTGTACAAACTTTATGCCAAATCAGCCAAACAATAACATACCCATAGAAGTGAAAAGACTTCTACTATGTTCTTCGCTACAAGGTTGTGGGGGAGCCATCGGAGTATGTTTAAAAGAATCTGATGAAGTGGCAATGTCAATATATGATGATGCTGTTTTAGGTTATTCAGATTGGATTAATGGCAACTCTGGTTCGCCAGATGCTTTTATTGCACATAATGCCGATAATAAGAAGTTAATTTTGCTGCCACTTGACAATAGAATCATATCAGGTCCGAAGGTAAAGCAAGGCGGTGTAGCAGACTGTGCAATCCTAACAATGGACAATATGAGCTTCATTGAGTTCAAAACTAATGTCAGAAGCAACACAGACCGGAACATCAGCGAAAAAACTGAAGATGCCATTAACCAATTGTGGCATACATACAATGAAATAATTTCTCCTAGATGCTCTTCCAAAGGAATAGATATAGCCCAAATGGTCGATATTGAGTTTTACATTGTATTCAATAAGGAGTTAGATGTAACATCATCTTCTGCATCGAGGCTTAACTATCAAATGGAGTTTATGAACGACCATCATTTTCCATTATATTTTGATAACGAGAAGAATTTTTGACTTTATCTATACTATAATATGGATGCCGATGGTAATACTATCGATAAAGTTCAGATGCCAGTGCCATTTTCTCAATTAACATCCGCCAAACTCCTAAATAAAACTCCGCCAAACTCCTAATCAAATCTCCGCCAAACTCCTAATCAAATCTCCGCCAAACTCCTAAACGAATCTTCGACAAACTCCTAAACGAATCTTCGACAAACTCCTAAACGAATTTTCGACAAACTCCTAAATAAATCTTCGACAAACTCCTAAACAAATCTTCGACAAACTCCTAAATAAATCTTCGACAAACTCCTAAATAAAACTCCGCCAAACTCCTAAATAAATTTTTGCCAAACTCCTAAATAAATTTTTGCCAAACTCTCGATTTTAAAACTTAAAACATTGCAAATCACAAAAAAAACTATACATTTGCACTTAAAATAAAAAAGGTGAATTTATGGCAAAATATAAGCACAGGATTGCAGATAAACTCTTAGAAAGGAAACTAGCAGGAAAAGGTGCTGTTCTCATTGAAGGGCCTAAGTGGTGCGGAAAAACAACCACCGCAGAGCAACACGCAAACAGCCTTCTTTACATGACTGAATCAGGGAAAATAGAGCAACACCTGCAACTTGCCCGCTTGAACCCAGCGTTGCTTCTGGAAGGAAAGAAACCGCGCCTTATAGACGAATGGCAAGTCGCACCATCATTATGGGACAGCATCAGATTTGAATCTGACCATAGTTCAAGCCTTGGGTTGTTCATCTTGACAGGCTCGGCAGTACCTGCAGACCTTAGTCAAGTGGTGCATACAGGAACAGGAAGAATCGGTTGGCTTAGAATGCGGCCAATGTCATTGTGGGAGTCAGAAGACTCGACAGGAGAGGTTTCACTAGAAGAACTTTTTACCACGCCAGCCCTCATAAAAGGAACATCCGACATCAATCTGGAGAAGATAGCATTCCTCACTTGCCGTGGAGGATGGCCGTTGGCAGTGAACATGAAGTCTGACATCGCTTTAGACCAAGCCTTTGATTATGTGGACGCAGTTGAAAAGCGAGACGTCTCATTAGCAGATGGCATCAACAGAGATCCATCGCGCACGCACAGACTATTACGTTCTTACGCGCGCCATCAAGGCTCTCAAGCCAACTACGCCACAATCAAGGCTGACCTGCAAGCCAATGAGTCCGAATCTTTCAGCGAGGAGACAATCGCATCCTACATCAACGCTCTGAAGAAGATTTTTGTAATAGAAGATTCCGAAGCATGGAACCCTAATTTACGTTCCAAATCTGCAATAAGGACATCTGACACAAGATATTTCTCAGACCCGTCCATTGCGACTGCGGCGCTTGGACTAGGACCTTCAGACCTCATAAACGACCTAAACACATTCGGACTCATCTTCGAAACACTATGCGTGAGAGACTTAAGAGTTTACGCAGAAGCTTTGAACGGGAAGGTCTATCATTTCAGAGACAAGAACGGTTTGGAGTGCGACGCAGTAATCCATCTAAGAAACGGTTCTTACGGACTTGTTGAGATAAAGATAGGAGGCGACAACCTGATTGAAGAGGGAGCTAAAACCCTCAAGGCTCTGGCAGACAAGATTGACTTGGACAGAATGAAAAGCCCCTCCTTCCTGATGGTTCTGACTGCCGTCGGAACATACGCATACCGCAGGGAAGATGGTGTTTACGTTGTGCCGGTAGGATGTTTAAAAGATTAAAGGCAATACTTCTATTGATTGCAAAAACTACTTGAAATAAAAATCGGGGTAAAATTCGTAATTTATGGAAGTTGGCATAACAAAAAAATCACGGAAAGATTTCCGAAATGAAGTAAAAGCCAATATTTTTGTAAAATAAATATCTGGAGGATGGAAGGAGACTTCCACTCTCCCTTTTTTAACGTTCATAGAGAAAATTCTAAATATGGTAAACGAAGAAGGAAAATTATATGTAGCGCACGGCACTTGTCCGTTGACACTGGAGCCAAAGATGGCGAACCGACATGGTTTAATCGCTGGTGCGACTGGAACTGGAAAAACCGTCTCTCTGCAAGTATTGGCAGAGTCATTTAGCGACTTAGGTGTCCCATGTTTCATGGCAGATATGAAAGGGGATCTTTCCGGAGTGTCAAAAGCCGGAGAGTTAACCAAATTCATCGCCAAAAGGGAAACGGAGTTTGGTGTGAAATTCGATTTCCAACCCTATCCTGTGCAATTTTTCGATGTCTATGGAGCGCAAGGCACTCCTCTGAGGGTCTCCGTGAAGGAGTTTGGCGTAATGCTATTCTCCAGAATCATGGATCTGACTGATACGCAAGAAGGGGTATTGAATGCAGTTTTCAGAATTTGCGAGGACAAGAACATCAAATTGGATGATTTGAAGGATTTGAGAGCGGCACTCAATTTTGTAGGACAAAATGCAAAGGAGTTCCAAACAGACTATGGCAACCTCTCCTCCGCTTCAATCGGAGCAATCCAAAGAAACCTGCTGGCTTTGGAATCACAAGGAGGCGACCAATTCTTCGGCCTCCCAGTTTTCGATGTTGAGGATTTCATGGTCACAGAAAATGTGAATGGAATCAAAAAGGGAATGATCAACATCCTTGCGGCAGACAAACTCTACAACAACCCCCGACTCTACTCCGCATTTCTCATGTGGCTCCTAACTTCGATATACAACAAAATGCCGGAGGTGGGTGATTTGGACAAACCCAAATTCATCTTCTTCTTTGATGAAGCGCACCTTTTATTTGATGACGCATCAAAAGTCTTGATGGAACAAATCGAAAAGATTGTGCGACTCATCCGTTCTAAGGGTGTGGGTGTCTACTTCATCACTCAGAGTCCGACTGACATCCCAGAGGACGTTTTAGGGCAACTTGGAAATAAAATCCAACACGCTTTGCGTGCCTTCACACCGAAAGACAAAAAAGCGATAAAAGCGGTGGCAGAGTCGTTCCGGGCAAACGAATCCATTGACACGGAGACGGTATTGCTGGAGCTGGAGACCGGTGAGGCACTGATCTCTTTCTTAGATGAGAAGGGTGCGCCAAGAGTTGTCGAACGTGCCAAAATGCTCTGCCCACAAGGGCAAATCGGACCAATCACAGAGGAGGAGAGGCAGACCATCATAAAGTCTTGCTGCCTCGAACAAAAATATGGAGAGGTGATGGACAGAGCCTCAGCCTACGAATATTTCAAAAACTTGGAAGAAAAGAAAAAGGCGGAAGAGGAACGATTGAGACTCGAAAAAGAGGAGGAAGAGAGAGAGGAAAGAGAAGAAAGAGAGAGAGAAAAAGAAAGAAAATCCTCGAAAAGTGAAACAAATAGTTTTTGGAATAAAGTGATTATTCCAATCGCCAAAAGCTTTGGCAATCAATTGGTCCGCAATCTGATGAAAAAAATGAAGTAAAAGCATTTAAAATCAACCAGCGACCTCTCCTCTTGGATGGGTCGCTTTTTCAACTCGATTCGCAATGAAATTCATCCACACCTCTGATTGGCATTTAGGACAATCTTTCTATAATTTCAGCAAAGAGAAAGAACACCGCGCATTTTTCAATCAACTCGAAGAGATTGTCTCCCAAGAGAGACCCGATGCGCTGTTGGTCTCAGGCGATATTTTCCATATCGCAGTTCCCTCCTCGCAAGCGCAAAGATTGTTCGTAGAGGGAGTCCTACAAATACAAAGAGGATGCCCATCAATGAAAATCATCATCACGGCAGGGAATCATGATAGTTTCTCTCTTTTAGAAAGCCACAGAGATTTGTGGAAGACCGCCAATGTGACAATCGTGGGCTATCCGGAATATGCCCACGATGGAGATGAGGTGCTGGCCCAAAAACTCATCACAGAGATAACTGATGAAATCGGAAATTTGAAAGGGTACATCATCACCGTCCCATACATCCGCCCCTCAAGATACTACATCTTCTCTCAACTCATAAAAAAAGTATCCGAATCCAACCACAACAACCTGCCAATCGTCGTGATGGCTCATTTAAATGTCAATGGCTCTACAAAATTCGGGCAAGACAACCTGATCGGCGGAATTGACGGAATTGACTACACCGAATTTGGCGACGAGTATGATTACCTCGCATTAGGACATATACACACACCACAATTCATCAAAGGGACAAACAATAAGGCTCGCTACTCGGGAACTCCCATACAAACAAGTTTTGACGAACAATTCCCCCACTCCGTCTCTCTTGTAGAACTCGAAAAACACCATGAGCCACCATGTGTGACTGAAATTGAAATCAAAAATCCAAACAAATACATAACATTCCCAAAAGAACCTAAAACCTTCGATGAAATCGAAAAAAATTTAAAATATTTCGATGAAGAAACCGAGGGTTTTCTGAGGCTTAACGTATTGGTCGAAAATTCACTTCCCATCGACGCAGAAACCCGCATTTACGAAATCTTAAAGGAGAAGAGACTAAAACTTTGCCAAATCCTCACGCACCTCCCGAACATGGACAAAGAGAACGACTCAATGAATTTTGATGTCCAAAAGTTCAAAGAGAGCAACCCGCTTGAAATCGCAAAACTCTTCTATAAAAACAAATACGGAAGCGAAATGCCGATAGAATTGCAAAAACTGTTCGACGACGTTCAACATGAAATTAACGAAGAAGCATGAAATACAAAAAACTAATCATACACAACATCGCATCCATCCAAGATGCAGAAATCGACTTTGAAAACGGTCTCCTTTCTCAATCCAACCTCTTCCTCATCGCCGGGAAAACCGGTGTGGGGAAAAGTACAATTTTGGACGCAATATGCCTCGCACTTTATAATAGTGCGCCACGCCTAAAATCTGCCCCTTCCGGCAACAACTCAATTTACGAAGACAATGCAGTCAACGGAGGTGCAACGAAACTCAACGAACCCAAACTTTTGGTAAGAAGAGGAGCGTCACAGGCTTTTTCTATTCTTTATTTCGAAGGAAACGACGGCAAAGAGTATGCTGCCCACTGGAGCGTAAAAAAAACCAAATCTCGAAAAACAGGATTGTACCATTTAGGAGATGAGACTCTGCTACTGGAGCAACTACCCGACAAAACTTTTGTTTGGGACAAAAAAAAAGAGGTGCTGAGCAAAATAGAATCAATCATCGGACTCAACTTCGAGCAATTCTGCAGGACATCATTACTGGCACAAGGGGAATTTACCAAATTCCTCAAAGCTGATGACAAAGAGAAGGCCAACATACTGGAAAAACTAACTTCCACAGAGATCTACGCAAAAATAGGAGCCAGAATCGCAGAAAAAAACATTGAAGCGAAAAATGAATACGAAAACCTGAAATCGCAAATCGGGAATATCCGCATCTTCTCAGAAGAAGATAAGGAAAAGCATTTAATGGAGATTGACACTCTCTCAAAAAAAAGCCAAAATCTCATCTGTGAACAAAAAAATCTGCAAAGGCAAAAACAATGGCTCGACCTCTTGCTAAAACTTCAACAAGAGAGACAAGAGATTGAACAGAACTTGCAAAATACAATTTCTGAACTAAAGAATGATGAGGTGAAGAAGATCCAAAAAAGAATTTCGGATTGGGAGATCTCCTCCAACGCCAGAATCGCCTATGCCGACAGAAACCTACTAAAACAAACTTTATGCAATGTTCAAGAAGAACTCAAAAATTTGAGTCTAAACGTACCATCATTCATCAGCGGAATAAGACATGAACAAAAATTAGTTTTAAAAAAAGAAGAACTGCTCTCAGAGAAAAAAATTTTTCTCGATAATCACAAATGTTATGAAGGGATGTATGAGAAAAAGTTCTTTCTCGTCAACCTACTCAATAATTTCAAAGAAAATCAAAGCAAAATAGCCTCTTTATCACAAGAGATAAACTCACAAAACAGAATCATAGAAGAGCAACAAAAAAAGATAAATGAGAAAGAGGTCGCCTTAAAAACTACAGAATCAAAAATCGCAGAAACAGACCAACAAATCAAACTAACGGATGCTCAGCTGAAAGAGCTGGATGGAGACAAACTGCTCAATAGACAAAGAGAGATACATGAACAGTTGACGATTTTAAAAGACTCCTCGTTTCTTCTTCAAAACCATCTGAAAATCCAACGGGAGACTGAAATCCAACGACAAAATCTACTCAAAAAGAGGCAAGAAGAGAAAGAGGAACTTATCTCAGTTCAAAATCTCTCGCTCGAACTGAATCGACTTGAGGGGGAAATGAATGAGAAGAAAAGACTCTATGACACATTGATCGATAGTATCGGAGATGTTGCCAAACAACTCCGCCACAAGTTATCGCAAGGAGACAAATGTCCGGTTTGCGGACAGATCGTCCAACAAATATTGTCAGACGAGGAGTTTGAATCAATTCTAAAACCTCTAAAGGAGGAGTTTGAACAAACTGAACATAAATTTAAAACAGACCAACAAAAACTACATGCACTAAACGCCTCTATCAACGAGAAAAAGAAAATCATCGGACAGTTGGAACAGGATTTGGCTCAATTCCCTGCCCAATTAAATGAAATTGAGATTGTGTTGCGTGAAAAGCTCTCAAGCCTCAACCTGATTTTCGATGAAAACGTGGCTGAAAATTTGCAGACTCTACACAATTCACTACTCTCTTCTCAATCTGAAAACGACTTGAAAATAAAAGAATTTTCAGGTCTGCAAAAAGAAAGAGATGATTTAGAAATGAGATTCAAATCTCTTTTGAATGATTTTCAAAAAGAGCAGAGTTCTTTCATCAAAACCAAAGAAGTGTTGGCAGTTGACGAACGAAGACGAACCTCCAACCTCTCCCTTTTGGAATCAACACAAAAGGAGACTTCAAACCTAAAAGAGACTCTAACAAAGGAGATTTTATGGGATGATTGGCACATCGACCTATATAAAACCGAAATCAGACTGAAAGAGGAGACTGAACGCTATCAAACCAACCAAAAGGAGGTGCAAAGCCTATCAGTCGACATCGAAAGAAGAAGTCATTTCATCAGTCGCATGGAAAATGCCATCTCAAAATTAGTCGAAAACGCAAAGGTTTACAACGACTCTCCGGCTCTTGAAGTAAATGATTTAGAAGATAGAATCCAAAAGCACCTCGAGACAAAAATCAAACTCGAATCGCAAATCCGCACACTATCTGAAAACATTTCTGACAAAGAGGGACAAATCCATAACTTCATCCAAAAACAGACCGATTTCACTGAAAATTATCTGCAACAATTATCAGGCTACTCAACCGCAGAAATGGGAGGCTTCAAAAAATTCTTAGAAGGACTGGAATCTAAAAAGCAACAATTGCAAGGGCAACTTAAAGGAATTGAAAAACAAATTGAAGAGCATCTTCCCAAAAAGTCAGAGGAGTGGGACGAAAAGATGAATGACGGACAGCTGTCTGAAACAATCTTAAAATTAGAGGAGGAGATAACCCTACTTCAACAACAGGTTGGTTCACTCAACAAGGAACTTCAAGACAATGAATTTCGCAAAAAAGAGATGGCGGATTTAAAAAAGAAGACCGACATCGCCTATCAGAAATCGTCTAATTGGTCGACCCTCAATGATATTTTTGGCACAAAAGACGGTGGCAGGTTTAAGAGCATCGCCCAAAGCTACATTCTACAGGAACTGCTTTCTCGTGCAAACAGTTATCTCAAAATATTGAGCAACCGCTACCTCCTCACCTGCCAGCTGGGTAGTTATGCCATACTCGTAGCCGACAAGCATAGAGGAGGAGAAAAAAGACCTGCCGTCACGCTTTCCGGTGGCGAGAGCTTCATGATTTCACTCTCTCTGGCGTTAGGACTCTCAAGTCTTGCCGGCACTACCCTGACATCAGACATTGTCTTCATTGACGAGGGGTTCGGTTCATTAAGCGAAGATGCGTTAGAACCGGTAATCAACATGCTTTCCCTTCTAAGCCAGCTAAATGGCAAAAAGGTTGGCATCATATCTCATGTCGAACAACTAAAACAAAACATCGATGCGAAAATCATCATTTCAAGTAAAGGAGCTGGCGCACCCAGCACAATTTCCATACAATCGTAAAATGATTCCACATGAGTTTGAAAAGACATACACACTTTACACACGAAGTAAGAGAAAAAAATCGTATTTTTGCGGTATCAAATTGAATGGCAATGGATGAGAATATAGTTGATAAAGTAACCCAAGGCGAATATAAGTACGGGTTTGTCACGGATATCGAAACAGAACTAATCCAAAAGGGGTTGTCTGAAGAGGTTGTAAGACTGATTTCGAGTAAGAAAGAGGAGCCGGAATGGCTGCTCGAATACCGATTAAAGGCCTACAAACATTGGCTTACGCTCAAAGAACCTAATTGGGCGCACCTGAACATTCCGCCTATAGATTTTCAAGATGTCTACTATTATGCAGCACCAAAAAAGAGCGCGCCTAACAGTTTGGAAGAGGTAGACCCTGAGCTACTAAAAACTTTCGACAAACTGGGTATTCCTTTGGAGGAGCAGAAAAGGCTCTCAGGAATGGCTGTAGATGCAGTGATGGATAGTGTCTCTGTCAAGACTACCTATAAGGAGAACCTTGCGGAGTTGGGCATCATTTTCTGCTCTATCAGCGAAGCAGTGAAAAATTACCCTGATTTGGTGAAAAAATACCTCGGTAGTGTAGTGCCTTACACTGATAATTTTTACGCCGCATTAAACTCTGCCGTGTTCAGTGATGGTTCGTTCGTTTACATACCTAAAGGTGTAAGATGTCCGATGGAACTCTCCACCTACTTCCGAATCAACGCCGCCAATACCGGACAGTTTGAAAGGACGCTCATCGTTGCTGATGACGACAGCTATGTTTCTTACTTAGAGGGGTGTACCGCCCCTATGAGGGACGAGAACCAACTTCACGCCGCCATCGTGGAGATCTACACGCACGACCGCGCGGAGGTAAAGTACTCTACCGTACAAAACTGGTATCCGGGAGATAAGAACGGCAAAGGTGGTATCTACAACTTCGTGACCAAAAGAGCTCTTTGCAAAGGGGTGGCTTCTAAAGTCTCATGGACACAGGTGGAAACTGGTTCTGCCATCACATGGAAATATCCGAGCTGTATCCTTTTGGGAGACCATTCGGTAGGAGAATTTTATTCAGTTGCCGTGACTAACAACTACCAACAAGCCGACACCGGCACAAAAATGATCCATTTAGGGAAGAACACCAAAAGCCACATCGTCTCTAAAGGTATCTCTGCCGGCTTTAGCCAAAACAGTTACAGAGGTTTAGTGAGGGTTTCACAAAACGCCGACAATGCTCGCAACTTCTCTCAATGCGACTCTTTGCTGTTGGGAGATAAATGTGGTGCGCATACGTTCCCTTATATGGACATCAAAAACGACACCGCTATTGTAGAACACGAGGCGACAACCTCCAAAATCAGCGAAGACCAAATATTCTATTGCAATCAACGAGGCATAAAAAACGAAGATGCCATCGGACTGATTGTGAATGGCTACGCCAAGGAGGTTATCAACAAATTGCCGATGGAGTTTGCAGTGGAAGCGCAGAAACTACTGCAAGTCTCGTTGGAAGGTTCGGTAGGATAATACATGATTTTTTAGTTTGATTTTAACGCAAATAATGATATGTTAGAAATAAAGGATTTACACGCTTCCATCAACGGAAAAGAGATTTTAAAGGGAATAAACCTTACCATCAACGCAGGGGAAGTCCATGCGATTATGGGACCCAATGGTTCTGGAAAAAGTACGCTTTCATCGGTACTTTCCGGACATCCAGCATACGAGGTAACAGGAGGGGAAGTCTATTTCAATGGAAAAAATCTATTAGAAATGTCTCCTGAAGCACGCTCTTACGAAGGTCTCTTCATGAGTTTCCAATACCCTGTCGAAATTCCGGGTGTGAGCATGGTCAATTTCATGCGTACCGCCGTAAACGAACATCGACGCTACAGAGGAGACGAACCGCTCACTGCAGCTGAGTTCTTAAAGATGATGCGCGAAAAGAAGGAGTTAGTCGAATTGGACAGCAAACTGGCCAACCGTTCTGTGAATGAGGGTTTTTCCGGAGGAGAAAAAAAGAGAAACGAAATTTTCCAAATGGCAATGCTCAACCCCAAACTCTCCATTTTGGACGAAACGGATAGCGGCTTGGACATCGACGCTCTCAGAATCGTAGCCAACGGCGTAAACAAACTAAAATCGCCAGAAAACTCCAGCATCGTCATCACCCACTACCAGAGGCTTTTGGATTATATTGTTCCAGATTTCGTTCATGTCCTCTATAAAGGGAAAATCGTAAAGTCTGCTGGCAAAGAATTGGCGCTCGAACTGGAGGAAAAAGGATACGACTGGATCAAAAAAGAGTTAGGCGAACTGTAATCCCTTAAAATTTATTCTATGACTACAAACGTTGAGAAATCATATTTGGATTTGTACAGGGATTATAAAAAAAAGCTCTGTGACAAAAGTGCGGAGGTACTGAATCTTCAAAGAGAGGAGGCATGGGAGAATTTCACCCAAAAGGGATTCCCCGACTCTAGCATCGAAGAGTATCGGCATACCAACCTAAGAGAAGAACTTGCCGTCGACTATGGTTTAAACATCAACCGTATCAATCCGGTAGAAGAGGAGGCGGAACTAATCAAGTGTGAAGTCAGAGGAATCAAATCATATCTCTTTTTTGTCGTAAACGATACTTTCTTCTGCCCGAAAGAGAGTGTTCAAGCTCTCGAGGAGCTTCGTTCCACAGGCGTGAAAATAGGCAGTCTGCACGACTATGCTCTGTCGGATGCTGAAATAGTAGGGAAATATTACAATAAGATCGCTCCCAAGCAAGAACCGTTTGCAGCGTTCAACACCCTTTTTGCTCAAGACGGATTCTTCTTATATGTGCCGAAAGGGGTGAAACTCGCCCACCCTATCCAGCTGATTTTTGTGAATCGTGGGAAGTACCCTATCATGTCCAACGCACGAAACCTCATCATCATTGACGATAATGCGACCGCCCAAGTATTGGTATGCACCCACTCGATGGGAGAGGTTCTGGCACTCTCCAACCGCCTTACAGAAGTGCATGTGGGCAAACATGCCACATACGACCACTACAAGCTGGAGAACACAAACCTTAAAAATGTAAACCTTGGTTCTCTCTACATCCGACAAGAAAACAATTCCAACGTGTTGGTCAATGAGATAACTCTTCACAACGGCAAAACACGCAACAACGTAAAGATAGACCTTGATGGAGAACATTGTGAAACCATACTTTGCGGAATGGCTGTGGCGGATTGTAAAGAACACATCGACAACTTTACTGCCATCAATCACAATAGTCCCAATTGTAAAAGCAAAGAACTTTACAAATACGTATTGGATGGTGAGGCTTGTGGGGTCTTCTCCGGAAGAATCTTCGTAAAAGAGGGTGCTCAAAAGACGGAAGCCTACCAGACCAACAAGAACGTCTGCATGAAACCGACTGCCAGAATGTTCACCCAACCCCAATTGGAAATATATGCAGATGATGTGAAGTGTAGCCATGGTGCTTCAACAGGACTCATGGACGATAACGCGTTGTTCTACCTACGTTCGAGAGGAATACCTGAGAAAGAGGCGAAAATGTTGCTGATGAACGCCTTTGTGGACGATGTGCTGGAAAACATCCGCATCGAAGCGTTGAAAGACAAAATCAGACAATTGGTAGAAAAAAGGTTCAGAGGAGAGCTCTCACGCTGCGCCGGTTGCAGTGTCTGCGGATAACCTCAAACAGCAAAAAGATAGCCCCCGAAAATTGTTCAAATCAATCTTTTCGGGGGCATATTTTTTCTTTCTCCCACGGGAAATAGAGACGAACAGCGGAATAAAAACATTGATTTCTAACCGCCTATTTTTATGGAATACAACCCAACAAAAAAAACCGCACCCGAAGATGCGGTTTTTAATATTATGAATTCCTAAAGAATTACATTCCAAGACGTTGCTTAAGAATGTCAAGACGAGCAACAAGTTCCTTAGGAAGGTGTTTGCCGAACTTAGCGAAGTGTTCTTCGATACGCTCAACCTCATCTTTCCACTCATCAACGTTAACAGCAAGAACTTGCTTCATTGTCTCCTCAGTGTAGCAGCTCTTCAAACCTTCGATGTTGATTTGACCTGCAGCTGGAACTTTTCCGATTGGAGTGTCAATTGTTTCACCTTGACCATTGCAACGATCGAAGATGTAAGCAAGAACACGGCTGTTATCACCGTAACCCGGCCACAAGAATCCGCCTTCGCTCTTAAGAGCTGGATTTTCCTTATCACGACGGAACCAGTTTACGAAGAAGATCTTTGGCATGTTCTTACCACCCTTAGCTTGTGGCAATTTCTCCATGTCGATCCAGTGCTGGAAGTAGTCACCCATGTTGTAACCACAGAAAGGCAACATAGCGAATGGATCACGACGAACACCAGCCTTCAAACCGATAGCAGCAGCAGTAACCTCAGAACCTACGATAGATCCCATGAACACACCGTGTGCCCAGTCCTCAGCCTCGTGTACCAATGGAACTGTGTTAGGACGACGACCACCGAATAAGATAGCATCAACCTTAACACCCTTTGGAGACTCCCAATCTGGGTCGATAGCAGGACAGTTGCTTGCAGGAGCTGCAAAACGAGAGTTAGGGTGAGCGCAAGGTTCGCCCAATTCAGGATTGTAAACACGGTTCTTCCAGTCGATAGTTCCTTCTGGACAATCGTATCCGATACCTTCCCACCAAATGTCACCGTCAGGAGTGTAACCTACGTTAGTGAAGATAGTGTTCTTGCAGCAAGAGTCAAGAGCGTTCTTGTTAGTCTTAGCAGAAGTGAAAGGAGCCACACCGAAGAAACCAGCCTCTGGGTTGATAGCACGAAGGTTACCCTCTTCGTCGAACTTCATCCAAGCGATGTCGTCACCCACAGTCTTAACTTCCCATCCTGGGATAGTAGGGATCAACATAGCCAAGTTTGTCTTTCCACATGCAGATGGGAACGCAGCGCAAACGTACTTAGTTTCGTTTGTAGCCTTCTTAGTAAGGCGAAGGATAAGCATGTGTTCTGCCAACCATCCGTCTTCTTGAGCCATCTTAGAAGCGATACGCAAAGCGAAACACTTCTTACCAAGAAGAGCGTTACCTCCGTAACCAGAACCATAAGTCCAGATTTCACGTTCTTCTGGGAATTGAACGATATATTTATCTTCGATTGGAGCGCAAGGCCACTTAGCATCCTTCAATCCGTCTGGCAATGGTTTACCAACAGAGTGGATACATGGGATGAAGTCGCCCTTCTCTTCGATCAACTTCAAAGCTGCGTCACCCATACGAGTCATGATCTTCATTGAACCAACAACGTATGCAGAGTCTGTAATCTCAACACCCAATTGAGAGATAGGACCACCAAGAGGACCCATTGAGAAAGGAATAACGTACATTGTACGTCCTTTCATACAACCGTTATACTTGTTGATGAGGATCTTCTTCATCTCTTTTGGATCCATCCAGTTGTTTGTCGGACCTGCATCCTCTTGCTTCTTAGAGCAGATGAATGTACGGTTTTCCACACGAGCCACGTCACTTGGGTCTGATTGGAAGTAGTAGCTGTTAGGACGTTTCTTCTCATCCAACTTGCGAGCCAAACCGTTAGCCACACACTCGTCCATCAAACGAGTGAACTCTTCGTCAGAACCATTACATAGGTAGATGTTCTCAGGCTGGCAAATATCAGCCCACATCTTCACCCATGCGTTCAATTTTGCATTTTTTGTGTTAATCATAACTTATTTATTGAAAATATTATCTTTATAAAAATCAAATTTTTATTACAACCAAGACCTTTGTGAGATGCCTCAAAATAGTCCGTGCAAAGATAGTGAAAAAATAGTTTTTTTTCAAAGAGGAAAACCCTCTTTTTGAACGTTTTTTTAGCATCACTCTTTCCATAGGAGATTTTTACGCCCAAATAAGACTAACACTTTTACATTTTCAAGGGGGAACATGAAAAAAACTAAAAATTTTTCACCTTTCAAATAGTAAGCAAAACCGCACTTTTTCGATTTTCCAATATCAAAAAGCAAGCAAAATAATGTATTTTCATACAAAAAGTAAGCAAAATATAGTAAAATTAGCTTTTAAACACTACATCAAATAACAAATCGTTTACAAAAAAACACGAAATAAAATTTTTTCTAACGGAAATTATTGTAATTTTGCAGCGTCATTTTAAATGAATACCTCTTTTAAATGACGCAAAAAAACAGAAATAAATAATGTCAAACTAAATACCTATTTAGAAGATATGAAGAAACATAATTTCAACGCCGGACCATCAATCCTCCCAAGAGAGGTGATTGAACAAACCGCACAAGCAGTATTGGATTTTGAAAATGATGGTTTGTCCATCTTGGAAATCAGCCACCGCGCCAAAAACTTCCAACCAGTGGTAGATGAGGCTGTGGCATTGTTCAAAGAACTTCTCAACATCCCTGAAGGATATTCAGTGATTTTCTTAGGTGGTGGAGCAAGCTTGGAATTCTGCATGGTTCCTTTCAACTTTTTGGAGAAAAAAGCTGCATACGTCAACACTGGTGTGTGGGCAAAAAAGGCCATGAAAGAGGCTAAGATGTTTGGTGAGGTAGTTGAAGTGGCGACTTCTGCAAACGAAAACTTCAACTGGGTTCCTAAGGCTGGTAAGGATTACCAAATCCCTGCTGATGCAGACTATTTGCACATCACAAGCAACAACACTATCTTCGGTACAGAGATTTTCGAGGACATCGACTCTCCAATCCCAGTTATCGCGGACATGTCTTCTGACATCTTCTCTCGTCCGATCGACGTTTCTAAGTATGGCATGATCTATGGTGGAGCGCAAAAGAATTTGGCTCCTGCAGGTGTGACTTTCGTCATCGTGAAGAACGAATTGCTTGGCAAAGTTTCTCGTCAGATTCCTACCATGTTGGACTACCGCACTCATGTTGACAATGGCTCTATGTTCAACACGCCTCCGGTATTGCCAATCTACACCGCTCTTTTGAACCTCCGCTACATCAAGGCACAGGGTGGTATCGCAGAGATGGAGCGTAGAAACATCGCTAAAGCAGAGTTGCTTTACAACGCAATCGACAACAGCAAAATGTTCGTGGGAACTGCCCGCAAGGAAGACCGCTCTCGCATGAACATCTGCTTCGTGATGAAAGACGAGTATGCTGATTTGGCTGACGAGTTCGCAAAATTCGCAACTTCTAAGGGTATGGTTGGTATCAAGGGACACCGTTTGGTGGGTGGATTCCGTGCTTCTTGCTACAACGCGCTTCCAATCGAGAGCGTGCAAGCGTTGGTTGACTGCATGAAGGAGTTTGAGGCTAAATATGCTAAATAATCGAATACTAATTTTCACATAAAGATATTCTAATAATATGAAAGTTTTAGTAGCAACAGAAAAACCATTCGCAAAGGTTGCGATTGATGGCATTAAGGAGGTTATCGACGCTGCCGGCTATGATTTGGTTTTGTTGGAGAAATATACAGAGAAGAAGCAATTGTTGGAGGCTGTGGCTGACGCTGATGCGATCATCATCCGTAGCGACATCATTGACGCAGAGGTTCTTGACGCTGCAAAGAACTTGAAAATCGTTGTTCGTGCAGGTGCTGGTTACGACAATGTGGATTTGGCAGCTGCTACCGCTAAGAACGTGTGTGTCATGAATACTCCGGGTCAAAATGCCAACGCTGTGGCTGAATTGGCTTTGGGAATGATGGTTTATGGTGTGCGTAACCTTTACAACGGCACTTCCGGAACGGAGTTGATGGGCAAAAAGTTGGGTATCCACGCATACGGTAATGTGGGTCGCAATGTGGCTCGTGTCGCAAAAGGTTTCGGAATGGAAATCTACGCTTTCGATGCTTTCTGCCCTGCTGAGGTTATCGAAAAGGATGGCGTTAAGGCTCTTAAATCTGCAGAAGAACTTTACGAGACTTGCCAATTCGTCTCTTTGCACATCCCTGCAACTGCAGAAACTAAGAACTCTATCAACTACGAACTTTTGAACAAGATGCCTAAGGGTGCGATGTTGATCAACACTGCCCGTAAAGAGGTCATCAATGAACCTGAAGTTATCAAGTTGATGGAAGATCGTGCTGACTTCCGTTACATGACGGACATCATGCCTGCAGCAAATGCAGAGTTCGCAGAGAAATTCGCCGGTCGCTACTTCTCAACTCCTAAGAAGATGGGAGCGCAGACTGCAGAGGCTAACATCAACGCTGGTATCGCTGCTGCAAACCAAATCGTTGGTTTCTTGAAGGACGGTAACGAAAGATTTAGAGTGAACAAGTAATTGTTTGCATTCACATAAAAAAAACAGAGACGGGGGTTTCCTTGTCTCTGTTTTTTTTACATTTGCGAAAAAGTATTTGCAATGTTATAGGCGATAAGTTATGGTTCAAAAAAGATTTCAATATTTAGCATGTCTCTTGTTGCTATTGGTGGGACTACTTCCTGCTTGCCAAGAATCTTCTAACCCCTCTTCTGCTATAAAGGGGAAACACTATTTCTCTGTAAGTGATGATAAGAAAATCATTTTCTCATCGGGCAACCTGCAATACCAACCTTCAACGGGAAGGTGGCGTTTTGCAGATAATCAGTGGGACATTTTCATCCCAGACAACAGCAACGACTCCATTGGGCAGTGGGTAGGACATTTCGCAAACGACACTTCAATGCTGAACAACAGTGTCGGAGATGGATGGAGACTACCCACACAAGACGAGTGGCTTTACCTAACAAACATTAGAGAAAACGCTTCAAACCTCATCTCCATGGCAACGGTACAGGGTAAACATGGCATGGTTATCTTGCCGGACAATTTCGATACGACGGGCATCCGATTCAACCCTGCTTTTCCCCTTGATTTTAGAGCAGATAATTATAATTATATTGCTGACATGAATACCAACATCTACGATGCGGAAGAGTGGAATAAGATGGAGGATGCTGGTGCGGTTTTCTTTCCGTGCGCAGGACTTGCTATTAATATTCCTGATTCAATATCCAAAGAATCTTGTTATACAAAATCCATTTTTGGTGTTGTCGCACAAATACCGGAAATTTACAAAGATTCTAAAGAAGAGGAATGGCTATATTTAGGCTCTGGTTTAAGTCTAAGAAGACATTTTTATCGACAAATAAAGACAGAGCACCCGTCAAATATCGGCTACAACAATATGCACATCGGAATGTATTTGGCATCCGACAAGAGACGTTGTGACCCTATAGGTTTCCCTATAATATATTTTAGCGAAAACATTGCAGGAAGTAAAATTGCCTCTCTGACAAGACGTTATATCGGAGACGACCTATACCCTGTTCGTTTGGTGAAAGATGCAGAGTGATGCAAATAGTTTACTGCAGTGACCTCGCACGTCTCTGCACGTCTCCACAAATGCAACTACCAACTGAAACACCTTTGTTTCTTGGTCTGGTGCAGAATAATCATGCGTCATTCCCTTTTTCGCGGCTATCTGCATCTGCAATCTTTTTCCCTTCGATAAGTTTCAAGAACAGTTTCTCCATTTTCTTCAAATCCAGATTTTCTCTTTTCAGACCCACACCAATAGCTATAAAAAACGCCAACGAAAAAGCAAGGGCCAAAATATATAAAAATAAATTTTCGTAAAGACCAATGATGCAAGACAAAACAATCAGCCCCTGAAAACAGAAGTGCCAATTACCTCACAAATATTGACGAGATTCTGACCATAAAGGTGTAAAGACATATTAATAAATGCTTTTTTCAAAAAAAAACAATCATGTAGACATGTGATATCTTGATTATTTTATCTATATTTGCATCGTTTTAATACACCATTAAAATGTAGCAAATTTAATTAAATGAAAGAGCTGAGCATATTAGGAAGAGCGATAGTACTTCAACCGTTAAGCAAAAAGCAGTTGAAGGGCATCACTATTGGCGATTCATTGGCATATCATTTTTTTGATGGAGAATACCGTGGAATCAGACTTATATTCCTTAAGTCTAAAAACGGAAATCCATCCCCAAAAGTATGCGCCATTACGGCTAACAGAGTGTCAGACATAATGGGATATCCTGTTGTATTCATACTCGAATCATCCCCTTCGTATGAACGTCAACGTCTTATAGACAAGGATGTGTTTTTTGTCATGGGAGACAAGTTCGCAAACCTCCCTATGTTGGTCGCAAATGAGCGTATACGGAAGAGCCGACCTGCAAAAAGGCTCACTCCTACTGCCCAATACATTTTACTCTATCATCTTCAGGTGGAGAGTCTTGAAGGATTGTCTGCTAGGGATATATCAAAAAAGTCGCCTTACTCATACGAGAGCATCACACTTGGATTGACTTGCCTAAATGACTTGGGACTCTGCCAGAAAGTTTCCGAGGGTACAAAGAGTAAAATCATACAATTCTCGTCAAAAGGGAAAGAGTTATGGGACAAAGCTGCCGATTATTTAATAGACCCTGTAGAGAAACGTGTATATTGTGATTACTTGGCTACCGAATCAACGTTTGCCAAATGTAACATCAATGCCTTATCCCATTACACTTGGCTGAATCCGGAGAACTCTCTGATGCTAATGATGAGCAGGAAAGAACTTCAAGGTCTGATAACAGAAAAAGTCCTTCATAACATGAACGAATTTGATGGCAATGTCATGATTGAAGTATGGAAATATCCTGTAGTTGCACCTTTAGGAAACGACAATGAGTGGGTTGACAAACTCTCTCTTGCCATATCACTCCGTGACGATGATGATCCTCGTGTAGAAGGAGAAATAGAACGTTTAATAAATGAATTAAAATGGAAGGATTAGATAAATACAGAGAAGCATTTAAGGATTTCTCAGACAATTATGTTATTATTGGCGGTACTGCATGTGACATCACAATGAGTGGTACTGAAGTACGTCCTCGTGCTACCCATGACATCGACATGATTATTGTTGTTGAACGAATGACACCTCAGTATGGTGAACGTTTTTGGCAATTCATTCGAGAAGCTGGATATCGGCCAGAAAAAAGCAAGGCAAAAGAAGGAGAATCACCCAAATACGAAATGTATCGTTTTGTAGATGGGAATCCAGGTTTTCCTGAAATGATTGAATTGCTGTCCCGACATCCGGATGCACTTGGAGAACCCAAGGGACTTACCATCGAACCATTGCCTATTGATGGTGAGCAGTCAAGCTTAAGTGCCATAATTATGGATGATGATTACTATCAGTTTACTATCGAGCATAGTCTGTTAACTGACGAAATCCGACATGCCGATTCAGCTGCATTGGTTGCATTAAAAACCCGTGCATACCTAAACTTGATACAGGACAAGCAAAACGGAAAGCATGTAAACTCAAAGGACATCAGGAAGCATCGTTCTGATGTTCTCAAGAATGTTGTCATCATGACGGAAGATGAAATTCCTGCACCTTCGTCTATCGTTAAATGTGTGAAAGAGTTTGTCATGTCTATCCGAAGCAATTGGGAAGAACTCGCCAATCCTTTGGCAAAATCATTGGACCAAACTCCTGAATTTGTAGAAGACTTGCTGAAACAATTGGAAAACCTATTTGTAATACGTTCATGAAGATTCAATATGCATCAGACCTTCATCTTGAATTTGCCGACAACTGGCGATACCTCAAGAACAGTCCCTTGTTAGTGACAGGGGACATATTGGTGCTTGCTGGTGATATTGGCTATCTGGGTGATGACAATTACAGCAAACACCCCTTCTGGGATTGGGCTTCTGAAAACTACAAGCATGTCATATGCTGCTTGGGTAATCATGAGTTCTACAAGTATTACGACATCGCCACATTGAAAAATGGATTCTCTTTAGAAATTCGGCATAACGTTCACTGCTACTACAATTCAGTCATTCATCTAGAGGACATTGACATTATTGTCTCCACATTGTGGTCAGAGATTCCATTAAATGAGGCATATTACACCGAACAGGTGATTAGCGATTTTCGTAGAATCATGTACAATGGAGAGTTGCTGACCTTTGCTGATTTCAACCAGGAGCATCGTCGTTGTCTGGAATTCATTAAGCAGGAGGTTGATAAAAGTAAATCGAGATGCAAGATTGTGGTCACTCATCATGTACCCTCCTATCTGATGCAATGTCCGAAGTTTGCTGACAGCCATGCCAACGGAGCCTTTATAGTAGAACTGAAGGATTTCATCGAACAAAGCAACATTGACTTTTGGATATTCGGTCATTCTCATTATAATATTGATAAAGTAATCGGTAAAACGACTTGCTTATCAAATCAACTGGGATATGTATTCCACAACGAACATAAATCATTTGATCATGGAAAATATTTCATCATAGAATGATGTGGATATTTTGAATATGTTTGCTCGTGTTAAAAAGAAAAAAAGTGTACCAGTCCAGTCTATTTGTTATATATCCAAACTGTACTAAACTGATATAATTGTACCTCAATGAATCTTTTCTGAAGAAATTTTAAAAAAATTATCAATTTAAATTAGGTCTAAAAAAAGCATAAACGGAAACAATCTGAATTGCACAAAATGACATAAAAATGTTTACCGAAAATTTCTAAAACATATTGTTTTGGGTTGTTTACGTGGCACACGAAATAAGTTGTGATTGTTTCTTTTTCAACCAGAAACATAAATTATTGGATTATAGAGCAATAGAAATAAAATATGAATAATGCAAAAAATTTGGCACACACTAAGGATCATGATATAGACATGATAGTCACAAATGAATTTAAGTGTGAACATAGATGATTAATATCCAACAAATTACATAATCTCAAAATCGTATTTTTGGGAAATATACCTAGTTCTAAGTTGAGGAAATGGTCTCCGTGTGTGCCATAAGGTTCAAAACAAGGGTCATATTTGGCACACAAGAGCTGTCTAACAAGTTTGTTTAGTCGGCCTCTTTTTTTTATATTTGCGAAAAAGTATTTACAATGTTATAGGCGATAAGTTATGGTTCAAAAAAGATTTCAATATTTAGCATGTC
>CALFTM010000084.1 GCA_937916355.1 uncultured Bacteroidales bacterium | reverse complement strand
GATGAAGTCTCTTTTTGTTTTTGTGGTTGTGCTTTTGCGAATTGTTGATGTGCTGTAAAAAAATGAAGTGTAAAAAATATTGACCTATAGGTCGTATTTTAGCAGACCAACAAATGAATGTTGTGTTAAAAAACATGCATAAAGTTAAGGGATTGGAATTTGCTGCAGTTATTATTACCCCTTCTGTAACCTCATTACCATTTAACCCGACAGAGGATATAGACGTTTCACTTCCTCTTTCCCATTCTGACATTGAGCAGATTGAAGAAGAACGAAGACTCCTTTATGTAGCATATACTCGCGCAAAGAAATTTTTGTTTGTTTACAAAGGTTATCGCGAACTTGCAGTTGAAAACGTACAAAGGTTTTCAAGTCTTGAAGATTAATGGGGAATACGTGAACGAAAAGTCAGATTGGATAATTACAATATTGGATATAATGCCGGATATAATTTTAAAAACAACAATTCTATAGCATATAGTGTCCGTAAAAACGATCCACTTTCAGTTAGACGCTACAGTGGTATGACCCGTGGAGGCCAACCATTTTCCACTTTCAACATCATCCATAATGGTAATGTTGTGGGACAACTATCAAGAAAAAGCACCATAGCGAAAAAGATGGTTGTAGAAAACATAGATGTATTGAATGGTTTCTTTGTAAGTGAAGTATTTTACTGGACATGCGAAGATACATTAGCTGCAGATAGACGAGCAGAGGAAGAAACTGGATATAACCCAAACTTTGCTTCAAGATGGTTTGATGAGGCCAAGAAACAAGGATTTATCTTTATCGTTAACATTGCTGGTTATGGCAAATAAAGGTGTATTACTGACCGCTAAACAATAATTAGGCGTATAGGTCAAAAATTTTGGGCTGATTCCATTCAAGGTTTCAGCCCTTTGTTTTTTTTCTTGTATGTGCAAGAAAAAATCTAATAACATTGATCCGAGTCTACTCAATCCTCATAATTTTAGCTCCGATGGCATTCAAACGTCCGTCGATGTCTTCGTAACCTCTGTCAATCTGTTCGATGTTGCTGATGGTGCTGGTGCCGTTCGCACTCATGGCTGCGATGAGGAGGGCGATGCCTGCACGGATGTCCGGAGAGGACATTGTGGCAGCTCTCAGCTGGTTTTCTTTTCCTAAACCGATGACCGTGGCTCTGTGTGGGTCGCATAAGATGATTTGTGCGCCCATGTCAATCAGTTTGTCCACGAAGAAGAGGCGGCTTTCAAACATTTTTTGATGGATGAGGACACTTCCTTTGGCTTGTGTCGCCACAACCAGAAGTACACTCAATAAATCGGGTGTCAGTCCCGGCCACGGAGCATCCGCAAAGGTCATTATTGATCCATCCATGAATGTTTCAAGTGTGTATTTGTCTTGTTTGGGAATGTAGATGTCGTCGTTGATTCGTTCTAACTTTATACCCATTTTCCTGAAACAATCCGGAATCATGCCCAATTCATCGTAGCAGACATTTTTAATGGTGATTTCAGAGTTTGTCATGGCTGCCATGCCAATGAAGCTTCCAATCTCAATCATGTCGGGAAGAATCGTGTGGCTTTCACATCCATGAAGTTTTTCCACACCCTCTATGACAAGCAGGTTTGAGCCAATGCCAGAGATTTTAGCCCCCATCTTATTGAGCATTTTACAAAGTTGCTGGATGTATGGTTCGCAAGCCGCATTGTAGATGGTTGTTTTGCCTTCCGCTAAAACGGCGGTCATTACGATATTGGCTGTTCCTGTGACTGATGCTTCATCTAAAAGCATGTAACACCCTTTTAGCTTCTGTGTGCGGATTCTATAGAGCTGTAATTCTGGGTCGAAGCAGAATATCGCTCCTAAGTTTTGTATTCCGGAGAAATGGGTGTCCAGTCTTCTTCGCCCGATTTTGTCACCTCCCGGTTTGGGGACGACTGCGGTTCCGAAGCGAGCAACGAGAGGACCGACCAGCATCACGGAACCACGGAGCGAGGCACATTGTTTGTAAAACTGAGGGGTGTCCAAGTAATCTAAGTTGACATTGGCGGCGCAGAACGAGAATGTTCCTTTGCCTTGGTTTTCCACTTCAACCCCCATGTCTTTAAGCAGGCTGATGAGGTTGTTTACATCCAATATGTTTGGAATGTTGTGGATTGTCACTTTCTCGGATGATAATAGGGTGGCGCAGATTACCTCCAAGGCTTCATTCTTTGCACCTTGTGGATAAATATCTCCCTTTAGGGAGTGTCCGCCTTCTATTAGGAATTTTGCCATGGCTAAAATTTTCTAAGGTTATTTTTTCTTCTTTTTCTTAGATGTGGTATTTTTGGTCTCCGCCTTATATTCTGCTAATTTGATGTTTTTTTCATGGAGCCTGATTTTCCCTTTTGATAAAAACTCAAGGTCATCAAATATTTTCACATCCTCCACACCCTCTTTGTTGAAGTTCGTGTAACTCCTTTTCATGAAATTAGCAATCATTTCTTCCAGTTGGGACAACTCTTCTCCCTCTTCCATTGAAGAGGCTTTGTCGATTAGTTCATGAATAATTTTTCCGTAGTGCATGAACCTGATTTTTGCAGGAGAAGAATATTCTATTTTGCCCGGAAGTGTGTTTAGCTTGTCTTTTTTTATGATTTCAAAAGGGTAGTCTATGTCCAATGAGAAATTGGACATGATAGCGAGGTGATCCCATAGAATATGCTTAAAATCATCTAAATCTTTCATTTGAGGAAAGAGGTTCGCCATCGTGTTAATGATTGTTTGGGCGCAAATGTTTCTCTCGTTACGATCCTCAATAGTCATGCAGTGGTTGACCATGTTTTGGATGTTTCTTCCATATTCGGGAAGTGGCAGTTTTGTTAGTTTCGTATTGTATTCCATGGTGGATGTTTTTTCGTTTGAATCAATTATCATTATAGAGACCAGACTTATATTCTCTGCTGAATTTTTATGGATTGTACCCTGACTCTTGTAGGATGGTCTGAGCATCCTTTTGAGTGTCATTTAGGAGATCGTTGAGTGAAATCGAGTCATTCTTTTTCATGTACTCTGAAACAATTCTCCAACCTAACCAAAGAACTGCACGGTCTGGAGCGAACTCGGTTTCAGTAGAGAAGTATTTGGTACAGTTGGCAGGGAAAAGATAGTCTGCAATGGTTTTGCTATCTGTAGAGAATAGTTGATTGTATTCTCGTAGATAATTCCACATCTGTTTTTCGTTTTGTCTGCACCATTCAGCCTTATTTTCATCATAACCGATGATGTCGTAAATGGATCTTTCTGGCAATAGAGCCTCTACGAAATAGAGTATTTTTCCGTAATGAATCATATTGTCCAATAAATTACCTCCCTCTTTTTGTAGGGTGTATTCGGAGCAAGTCCAGTTGTAAAGAGCGTCAGGCACTATTTTTTCCCTCTTCAAATTGGGAATCATGTAGTCGTAGATGCCGTCCACATATTTATAGTTCTCATAATCAGCACCTAAAAAATATTCGAGTGATATGTAGACTGTAGAAGAGTCTGCTGCGATATATTCTGCAAACCCGGAGAAGAACGTGCAAATTTCAGGCACGTTATAATTAGGAACGAATTTTTTTGCTCTGGAGAGAGCCGTTGAAAATTCCTTTTCCAAGTCTGACACGTCTTTATATTCCTCTTCGCAGTCTTTTAAGAGCGAATTATAGGCAGGGTGTGAGATGAAAAGATAGAAAAGGGTAGCGGGAGGAAGGGAGAAATCTCCTGTAATCGCCCCCATTTGTCTCATGTAAATGTTGAATTTCTCTTTGTGCTTCATTTGCAGCTGATGAATTTTCTCCACAAGGCACATTGAGTCGCTATGTGGGATTCTCACTGTCAGGTTCATGTAGTCTCCCTTTATGGCCGGTTTTGAGATGCAACTATCCAACTGGAAAATCTCTTTGTCAAGTCTGATGATTTGGGCTTGGGAGACTTCTGATTCATCTAATTTTTGATTTTTGAAGCGGTTGCTTTCTTGTCCGCAACTGCACAAAAAGGCAGTCAGTAGTAAACTGACTGCCCAAAAAAACTGTCTATTTTTGATTCTCAACATTGATTTCATGTTATTGGTATAACTTATCCTTCAAAGCTTGGATCTCTTCGCTTACGATGTAATCATCATAATCCATACGTTTGTCGATGATACCGTTAGGTGTCAATTCGATGATTCTGTTACATACGGTTTGGATGAACTCATGGTCATGTGAAGACATCAATACCACACCTTTAAACACCTTCAGTGTGTTGTTGAAGGCTTGGATGGATTCCAAATCGAGGTGGTTCGTAGGAGAGTCCAACACAAGGCAGTTGGCGTTCTTAAGCATCATTCTTGATATCATGCAACGCATTTTTTCTCCTCCAGAAAGGACACTCGCTTTCTTGTATATCTCCTCTCCAGAGAAGAGCATTCTACCTAAATAACCTCTTACGAATGATTCGTTGGTGTCTGGCGAATATTGAGCGAGCCAATCCACCAATTTCATGTCGTTGTTGAAGTATTCTGAGTTGTCTACAGGGAGGTAGGCAGAAGAGATCGTGATACCCCATTTGAAGTTACCGCTTGTCGCCTTTATTCTTTCATTGATGATTTCAAAGAAGGCGGTCATCGCACGAGGATTGTGTGACAAGAATACCACTTTGTCATCTTTTTCGATATTGAAAGTGGCGTTTTTAAACAATACCTCACCTTCAGTAGTAGTATAAGAAAGGTCGTTCACCTCTAAAATCTGATTTCCCGGATCTCTTTCTGGTGTGAAGATGATGCCCGGATATTTTCTTGTAGATGGTTGAATCTCCTCGATATTAAGTTTTTCCAACATTTTTTTACGGCTGGTGGTTTGTTTGGACTTTGCCACATTTGCACTGAATCGTTGGATGAACTCCATGAGTTCTTTTTTCTTCTCCTCAGCCTTTTTATTTTGTTGAGCTTGTTGGCGAAGAGCTAATTGGCTGGACTCATACCAGAAACTATAGTTTCCTGCAAACATTGAAATTTTGCCATAGTCAATATCTACGGTATGAGTACAAACAGAGTCGAGGAAGTGACGGTCGTGAGAGACCACAAGAACGGTGTTTTCAAAATTGGAAAGATAATTCTCCAACCAAGAAACAGTCTCCAAGTCGAGGTCGTTGGTAGGCTCATCCAATAGCAGGTTGTCTGGCTTTCCGAACAACGCCTGTGCGAGTAGTACGCGCACCTTCTCCTTTCCACTTAACTCCTTCATCAACTTGTAGTGCAAATCTTCTTTGATTCCCAAACCACTTAATAGGGCTGCGGCATCACTCTCCGCATTCCAACCGTCCATTTCGGCAAACTTCTCTTCCAATTCGGAAGCACGGATACCATCCGCATCAGAAAAATCCTCCTTTGCGTAGAGTGCATCTTTTTCCTGCATCACGTTCCATAATGGTTCGTGTCCGCGCAATACCGTATTAATGACAGTCTCCTCATCAAACTCAAAGTGGTTTTGCTTTAACACAGAGAGACGCTCTCCCGGTGCAATGGTTATAGATCCCTTTGTGGGAGTCAACTCTCCACTGATGACTTTTAGGAATGTTGATTTACCTGCTCCGTTTGCACCGATGATGCCATAGCAGTTTCCTCCTGTGAATTTAAGGTTTACATCTTGGAAAAGAATTCTTTTCCCAAATTGAACTACAATGTCTGACGCTGTTATCATATAATTTTTTTTCTTTTATTCTATCGTAAAAATATCTTTAGAACCTTGTTTTGCAAAGATACTATTTTTGTTTGAATTTGAGAAATTCAGAATGGTGCATCTATCTATTTTGCCTCAATCCATTTGATGTCTTCGTCTTTTTTAAACCAAGTCATCTGTTTTTTGGCATATCGTCGGGTATCTGTTTTAATTTTTTCTTTTGCCTCCTCCAATGAACATTGTCCGTCAAAATGGGCAAATAGTTCCTTGTATCCCACGGTGTTGAGAGAATTGAGGTGTTTGAAAGGGTATAGTCCTAAAGCCTCCTCATAAAGACCTTGTTCAAACATTTTGTCTACCCGAAGATTGATGCGATGGTTTAGTTCTTCCCTCTCTCTGTAGATACCGATTTTTTGAATTTCAAATGGTCTCTCTTTTTTCTGGTTTTTCCTGATTTCGCTGTATGGTTTCCCAGCTTGCAGACATATTTCCAAAGCGTGGATGATTCTTTTCCCATTCTTCGGGTCTACTTTTTGTGCATATTCAGGGTCTAATATTTTAAGTTCTTGCCGAAGAGATTCAATACCTTCTTTTTCATATCTTTCCCAGAGGGAATTGCGAAGTTCCTCGTCGATGTCGGGCATCTCGTCAATTCCATTGCAGACTGCATCAATGTAAAGCATAGAACCTCCCGTCATGACTAGGGTATCGTGCTTTTTAAAAAGTTCTTCGCATTTTTGAAGAGCCTCGATCTCATATTTCCCGCAACTATAATAGTCGTGTATGGAGAGGTTGCCGATGAAGTGGTGGGGGACCCGTTTGAGCTCATCTTCAGAGGGTGCGGCGGTTCCGATTTTCATTTCACGGAACATCTGGCGAGAGTCGCAAGAGAGAATCTCGGTTTGTAGCCTTTCTGCCAAATTGAGGCTATATTCTGTTTTTCCGACAGCGGTCGGCCCTAAGATGATAATCAGTTTTTTATTCATGCTGCGAAGTTAAAAAAAAGCGAGGATTTCTCCTCGCTTTTCTCTGAACTATTCTTATGATAATTAGAACCAGCGAACGTAACAGAAATCTTGACGGTGAACCAAGTTCTCGCTCTTAGGGAACATACGGAAAGAGTATTTGAAAATACCCGTTCTTGATATACGATCCTTCATGCGGAAGTAAAGTTTAGAACCTTCTGTTTTGTAAAGCTCTAACTCTTTGCTTTCAACGAACTTGTCTGCATTGCATTCATTTTGCATGACGACAAAATCAACGCCGATGCTATTTGTATCAAGATCTTTAACATCTATCACACATTCAGCAGAGTAGTTGGTTCCTACTTCAATATTGTAGTAGTTGCCGATTTCGCTTCCGTTGTTGTCCTCATTGTAGAATGCAGTTGAAACGACTTCGATCTTATCCCAATTTGAAGCGACTTTCTCTTTCCATGCTGCGATTTCTTTTGCCTTTGCATAGTTGTTTGCTACGATGAAAGACTTACGTTTCTCCAACGGAGCGTAGAATCTTTCGATATAATCATCCAACATACGCTTCATTGTAAATCTTGGAGCGATTTGAGAGATTGAATTCTTGATTGTTTGAATCCATTCAGGAGAGTAGCCCTTGCTATTAGAAGCATAATACATAGGGATGATCTCGTTCTCCAAAGTTTTGTAGATTGTAGCCGCATCCAATTGGTCTTGATGTGGTTGATACTCATAAGTGCGGTTTTCTGTCAATGCCCAACCTGCACCTTCTGTGTAACCTTCGTACCACCAACCATCTTTTACAGAGAAGTTTACAACACCGTTCATCAAAGCCTTCTCTCCAGATGTACCAGAAGCCTCCAACGGACGAGTAGGAGTGTTCAACCATATGTCCACACCTGCGATCAAGCATTTAGCCAAGGCGATGTCGTAGTTCTCCAAGAAGATGATCTTTCCTAAGAATTCTGGTTGTCTTGAAATCTCGATAATTCTCTTGATCAAACCTTTTCCTCCACCATCAGCTGGGTGAGCTTTTCCTGTGAAGATGAATTGAACAGGGCGGTTAGGATTATTGACGATTTCAGAAAGTCTCTTTAAGTCGGTGAACAAAAGGTGCGCACGCTTGTAAGTCGCGAATCTTCTACCGAAACCGATTGTCAATGCGTTAGGATTGATGCTATCCAAGATAGAGAGAACCAAATTAGGGTCTCCTTGGTTTCTCAACCAGTTCTCTTTATACTTGATACGGATGAAGTCGATGAGGTTTTGCTTCAATTGCTTTCTTGTCTTCCAAATCTTTTCATCTGACACATTTTGGATTTTCTCCCAGATGTTCATGTTGGATTGGTCTGAATAGAAATCCTTTCCGAAAGTGTCTTCAAACAAATCTCTCCATGCAGGTGCTGCCCATGTTGGCATGTGTACACCATTTGTCACGTAATTTACGTGAGATTCCTCCCAGAAATATCCATCCCAAATAGGAGCGAACATCTTTTTGGAAACCTCTCCGTGCAACCAGCTCACACCATTTACCTCTTGGCAAGTGTTGCAAGCGAACACGCTCATTGAGAATTTTTCGTTTTTATCGCCAGGGTTTTCTCTACCGAGATCCATCAAATCATCCCAAGAGATTCCTAATTTTTCTGCGTATTGGTACATGTACTTTCCGAACAATCCTTCATCGAACTTGTCGTGTCCTGCAGGAACTGGAGTGTGAACAGTGTAAAGAGCAGAAGAGCGTACAACTTCAAATGCTTGAGCGAACGTAAGTCCCTCTTCGTGGATGTAGTCATGCAAACGTTGAACGTTAATCAAAGCAGCATGTCCCTCGTTACAGTGGTAAGTGTCATGTTTAATGCCCAACTTCTTCAACATCAACATACCTCCGATACCCAAAAGGTACTCTTGTTTCAATCTGTTCTCCCAATCTCCACCATATAGTGTGTGGGTGATTGAACGGTCGAATTCTGAGTTCAAGTTGATGTCAGTGTCCATCAAATAGAGGTTCACACGACCAACCGCAACTTTCCAGATGTTTGCGTAGATGATACGGTCGTGGTAAGGAACTTCAAGAAGAATTGCGTTACCATTCTCATCTGTTACGAGAGTGACTGGGATGTTGTTGAAATTTTGTGGTTCGTAGTTGGCTACTTGATCACCGTCCATTGACAAAGTCTGGGTGAAGTAACCATAACGATACAAGAAACCTACTGCAGTCATGTTGATGTTGCAGTCACTTGCCTCTTTTACATAGTCACCTGCTAATACTCCCAAACCTCCTGAGTAGATCTTCAAAACCTCAGTCAAACCATACTCCATAGAGAAGTAGGCTACAGATGATTTTTTAGGGTCTTTTGGAGTGTCAACATATTTTTTGAAATCATCATATACTTTATCGATTTTCTTCATGAGGGCTTTGTCGTTCAAAACGCTCTCAAGTTTTTCGATGTCGATGCTGTTAAGAAACAAAACTGGGTTCTTTGCACAGCTTTCCCAAAGTTCTTCGTCAATTTCTTGGAAGAGTTCTCTGATTTCTGTGTTCCACGACCAGTAAACGTTGTGTGCCATTTCTTGGAGGTTCTGCAATTTTGCAGGAAGTTTTGCCTTTGTGGCAACTTCTCTCCATGTTGGGCAATTGGCTTGGTTAATTTTTACGTTCATTATTATTGCTGTTTAGAATTAATTAACATATTTGATTTCTATCTCGACGATTTGGATTCCCGCTATTTTGAAAGAGCGATTTCAAATGCTTTTTGGTAATATTGTATGAAATCATCCCAAGAGCATTTATTAGCTAACGCTATCGCTTTCTTCTTTGTTTTGTCAAATTCTTTTTTGTCCATTGCGGCGATTTGGGCAATATTTTCCTTGATGGATTCCGCCACATTGTAGTAGTTGCGGTCGTCTCTGTGGATGACAGCTACACCATTGGTTACGTCCACTGGTTGTTCCGAACACCATAATCCGAACCCAGCAAGGTCTGTTGTGATGGTTGGAATGCCAAATGCCGCACTCTCTAATGGAGTGTACCCCCATGGCTCGTAGTATGAAGCGAATACAGTCAGATCCATACCGATGAGTAGATCGTAATAACTTTTGTTGAAGATTCCGTCATCTCCATTTAAGTAACTTGGTACCAAAATCACTTTCACTTTTTGGTCATTATTGTTCTCAAAATGGAACGTGCGCATCGTATGTAAGATGGAATCATCCATGTAGTTGTAAATCTCATGGGTGATATTTTTTCTATAGGAAGCGTGGCAGATGGTTGGGTCTTGCAATTTTTTCTGCAAATCTTTCCTTGCTCCGATATTCCAGCCCGGAACCAAAATGAATGCTACAACCTCTTTTTGGATTTTCTCGTCTTCTGAGGTCATTCGAAGTGATTCTAAGAAAAGGTCGATGCCCTTATTCCTAAATTCATATCTTCCGCTGGTCGCAATGAAGATCGCATCATCCGATAATTTGTATCCGAACAATGCTTCTGCCACTTCGCGAAGAGTCGCTTTCGCCTCTTTCCTTGCTTTTGTGTATTTAGCTCCAGAAGGGATGAAATCGTCCTCAAAACCATTTGGAGTCACAATGTCCGGTTGTTTCTCCAACAGTTGGGCGCACTCCCTTGCGGTGATGTCGCTGACGGTTGTGAAGCAGTCCGCATTTTGTGCTGCGGCTTTCTCTACAAGGTGTTTTGCTTTGACGTTTAATTCACCAGCCATTTGGTCTCCATTGTATCCATGAAAATATTCATACAAATTTTTCCCGTTGAAGCAGATGGAACGCCCCGTTGTGGTTGCATGAGTGGTGAAAAGCGTTTTCACGTTTGGGTTGTGAATTTTCGTGTAGAGTAGACCAGAGCCAGTTGTCCATTCATGAAATTGAGCCACAATATTTTTTTTCTCCAATTTGTGGAATTTGCAGAAATCTTCTACGACCTTTGCAGTCGCATATCCAAAAAGGACAGATTCATTGTAGTCGCCATAAGCTTGCATGGAGTCTACTTTGAAATTATCCCACATTTCATAAAGGAAAGAGTTGGTTTCTGCTGATAATCTTCTATGGTCTACGAGAATGACAAGCGGACTGCCGGGTATGTCCCAACGTCCTACTCGCACCTCCAAATTGTTTTCTTTCGCACCTTTCACCCATTGTGACAATAGTTTCTTGTCTTCAATAAAAAAGAGGTCATTCTTCTCTTCGAAGTCTGGCCCAATGTAGATCAGATTGTCTGAATATATGGATTTGAGAGCTTTTGCTTGGGTGGAAAGTACCGTATAGATTCCTCCCACTTTGTTGCAGACCTCCCAACTGATTTCAAATATGTAGTCTGGTTTTTTTTCGTTACTCTTCATTCTTCTATAGTTTTTTTTTCTTCCATGTTCAACCTTTCCTAAGTTAACTGCAAAGTTAGTTAATAAATTTGGGGATTCCAACATTGAAGGTGTAATTTTTTTATAATTAGGGATTTTGTTGTTTAAAATGTCAGTTTGATATGATTCAGAAGTGCATCTTACTTGGGATTTTTGTATTTGTGAAGGTATGATCCCGACCCCGTATATAAGTCAAGGAAAATGCTTTAAAATCATCTGAAACAAGATTTTATGACAAAACAACAAAATCATAACTTAAAGGAGTCATCCCCTTAGTACCACATAGGATAGTCACTACCGGAAGTTCTCTTTTCATATTTCAAATCTTGTAGCATTGAAGAGTTGACTCCAATATGGAAGTTAAAGCCTTGGTTAAGTCCGAATGGAATGAAGTCGAGGGAAGCCGACCAGCAGTGCAATTTGCGTCGCACTCCACAAGAAGTATAGGCCATTTCCTTGTTGAGGAAGTCATAACCAGAACTAAAGGTGAAACTCCAGTTAGGAGAGAAATTGATGCTTCCGGAGAAGTTGAGTGTTTGGGTCAACCTTCTGTCATATTCAAGTTTCTCTTTGTTAAATGTATAATTCCCGTAAGCGATGGAGTAACTTACGTTCAATGTCCAAGGCAGGGAAAATTCTGCATATCCGTCCGGATCCACTTTTTGAGCCTCTTCTTCATTCTTCTGGACTTGCTGATTTTTCAAGTCATCTAACGTTACTGAGTTGGGGTCTAACTCTGCCAGTTCTTCTTCTGTCAGCAATTCTTCTTCTTCTTCAGTGTTTTCCTTTTTCTTTTTGAAAGTATTATTGCTGAAACTGTAGTTGAAGGAGGTTCTCGCATTGGTCAGGCGAACGATTCTTCCGTTGCGCTCCCACTCTGATAAGTTTGATTTATAGGGTAGTCCATGAGCATCCAATTTATATGTGTAAGGACAGAAGCCTGCTGTCACGTTCAGATTGATTTTAGGTGTGATTTTTAAACGCAGGTTTGCCGAGATGTCCGACCAAGGTGCTTCATCCTCTTCAGCGAAAAGGTCGTAGCTGGTGCTGAGGGTCAAATTGTCAATCAACGAGATTTTCTTGTAACCCGTAGAGTCTTTGTCGGATGCGACTTTCATCTCCAGATTGTTGGTTAACGACAAATTGATTCGTCCACCTCCGTTGCTGGTTGGTCCTCCGTAATAGTTTTCCGAGAAATAGTTGTATTGGATGGTGTCGAAATTACCATCAGGGAGTTTTCTCAAGTATTCGTCGTAGTAATTTTGTCCGAAAGAAGGCCAAGGCTCATCCATTTTGGGAGAGAAGGAGAGACTTGCAGAAGGACGCACCACATGCCTTATCATCTTGATTTTTTTACCCCATATTGGTTGGTAAAATCCGTACAACTGAGTGCTGACACTGAGGTTCGCACTCATGTCATTGATTCTATAAAATCCGTTTTTGTATGATTTCTCCTCTTTTTTCTCGATTTCGTTCCATTGGCGGTACACTTTTTTGAAATACCATTTTTCGTTGTAGTTGAGAGACGGAGTGAAGATGATGTACTTAAATAAGGTATATGACGCACCGATGTTCAATTGGTTTTTGATTCCATTGTTCCAGTCGTTCAAGATATTAGCCTCAAAAAGTTTGTCTTGCTTGGTGGAGATGTAGTTATCCATGTTCAGACTATAGTTGAGGTATATTTTTTCATACCATTTCTCTTTTCCCACTTTCACTTTCTTTTTGAAAGGGTAGACGCGCGACATGTTCAAATTGATGGTCGGCAACTTCAATGAAATGATGGAGTCGCTCTGCCTTTGGTTCAGTGTGAAGTTTGTCGTGAGGGTGAAAGGTGATTCAGGGAACTTGTAAGTATAGTTGATACTGGAGGATTTGTTGTTTTCTCCATACAAAGAAGGGTTGTAATAAGAATTGACATTGTTCTTATTATAAGAGGTAGAGGTATAGTTGATGGAGGCAGAAAAAGAGCTGAACGGATTAGCCTTTGGGTCTTGAGAGTGAGTCCAGATGATTTTTAGGTCATTGGTCTGCGTATAGTCTGGCAATGTCTTGTCGCTATTGACGGTCGATTGATACCCTAAAAACAGATCACCGTTGAATTTGTATATTTTTTTGTAACGAACAGTTGCGTTAGCTCCCCACGAACCGTTGGTGTAGAGGTCTGCCCTAAGTGCCATGTCAAAATATTTATTGATGGCGAAGTAATATCCTGCATTTCGGAGGTAAAAACCTCTGCTGGACTCCTCTCCGAACGTAGGCATCAAAATACCGGAGGTGTATTTTTCAGTAAAAGGGAAAAATCCGAAAGGCAATGCGAGCGGAAGAGGTACGTCCTGAATCACAAGATAGGCAGGTCCGGCAACAATATACTCCTTTGGTTTCACCTTCGCTTTTGTGAGGTTGAGGTAGAAGTGAGGATGTTTGTGGTTGTCGCAAGTCGTATATTTTGCATTTTTCATGAGGAAGGTGTTGTCTTCCATCTTTTTTGCCTTCTCACTGGTGACGTAGCCATCGCCCTGTTGTGTCACAACGTTTCTGATTAACCCTTTTTTTGTTTTAAAATTGAAATCGATGCTTTCCGACTCATAGCTTTCTGCACCATCTTTGAAGACCGGTAGGTTGACAGGGTTGCCGGTAGAATCCACACCAGACCTTGCGTGGACGATACTGCTGTCTGTGTTAAGCATGATGTGGTCGGAGGTTAACTCCATGGTTTGATAACCTACTTTTGCCTCTCCATATAAATATGCCTCTCCTGTGGCATAAAAAACAATTGAATCTTTTGCGGAATAATTTACTATGTCGGTGATCGCATCTTTCGAATATTTTTTCATCGAAACCTTTTTTTCTGTGGTTTCGGAAGAAGATTTTGTGTCCAAACTATCCTTTTGGGTGGTAGTTTGCGCACTAATTTGAAAGATGCACGCCATTAAAAATAGCGTGAAAAAAATAGGCTTTTTATGTATGTATCTATGTATCAAGATGTTGTACTTGATTATTTTTTTACTATAATTCGATTTCAAAAACGACTGCGAATTTACGAATATTTTCTCTAAATTTGCCAACGAGCAAATATAAATTAGAAGTAGATGAGAAATTCTTTTTTTATAATACGTTTTTTGTTTTTTTTCGTGCTGTTTTGCATGACGACTTCTTCTCTGCATTCGGCGGATAAGCCTTTTGTTGTGGTGATTGATGCCGGTCATGGAGGAAAGGACGCTGGTGCGATTGGGTATAATTTGAAGTTGAAAGAAAAAAATGTGAACCTGAAAACCGCCCTCAAACTTGGAAATCTTTTAGAGAAGGAAGAGGGGGTGAAAGTGATTTATACGAGAAAAAAAGATGTGTTTATCCCTCTGCATGAGCGCGCAAGGATTGCCAATAAAGCTAAAGCAGACCTTTTTATTTCTATTCACACCAATGCGGCAGAGAATCGTTCTGCCTCTGGTACGGAGACTTATGCTTTGGGTTCTTCTTCTGCAAACTTGGAGGTGGCAATGAGGGAAAATTCCGTTATTTTGTATGAGACCGACTATAAAACGAAATATCAGGGATTTGACAACTCTTCTGAGTCATATATTATGTTCGATTATACCCAATCCAATTATATCAACCAAAGTTTGAGCTTTGCAGCGCAGATTGAGAGAAAGTTTTCTTCTAACAATCGTAAGAGTAGAGGTGTGAAGCAGGCTGGTTTTTTGGTGTTGAAGGAGACTGCCATGCCGGGTGTGTTAATTGAATTGGGGTATATCTCGAATAAGGCGGAAGAGGCATTTTTGAGTAAGGACTCTTCTTTAGATAAGATGGCGGCTGCTATTCATAAGGCATTTGTTGCTTATAAAAAGAGACATGACCGAAAAGATGGTACGACCTACCAAGAAGAGGTGAAACAGAGTCTTGCAGAGGTTGAGAAAAATACGGAGCCTAAGAAAGAGCCAGCAAAGACCGTTGAGCAACCTAAGAAAAAAGAACCATCTCAAAATGAGAATGCGGCAAAAGTGCCAACACCCCAAAAGGAGACAACTGTAAAAAAAGAGACTTCGGTAAAGAAGGACGATACTCCTGCAAAGAAGCCCGCAGAAGAAAAAAATGGAGCCAGCGATTCGGACGAAGAGATTCGTTTCGGGGTGCAAATCGCAAGTTTGAAATTCCAGAAAGATTTAAACAGCCCAGACTTTAAAGGGTTCGTTCCAGTTCGTGAATTTATCGGAGAAGGTACATATAAATACCAATATGTGTATGGTAACCTTGAGTCTCTCGAAAAGGCTTATGAGTTGAGAGAAGAGGTGAAGAAAAAACATCCTGATGCTTTCATGGTTGTTATCCGGAACGGAAAAAAATTGTCAAATGAGGAGGCTCGTAAATATTGGAATAAATAAGTGTAACAAAAAATAAAAATATAATATGGACTTTAAAATCACAAAAGAATTTAAAATCGGAGTTTGGGCGGTTTTGGTTATCGCAGCCACATTTTTTGGCGTGAACTATCTGAAAGGAATTAATGTTTTCAATCCAACCAACTATTATTGCTTGAAATTTAGCCGAATCAATGGTTTGGTGGAGACTAATCCTGTGAATGTGAAGGGATACAAAGTCGGTTTCGTTCAAGACATCATCTATGATTATGATGATCCGTCGAAGGAGGTCGTTGTGATTTTACAAGTAGATGAAGATATGAAGATTCCTGTGGGTTCAAGAGCGGGTTTGGTTTCCGGACTTTTAGGCGGAGCGACCATCGAGTTGTTTATGGATACCACCGCAGGAGTGAAAAACTATTATGAAGTGGGTGATACGTTGCCTTCTTACATTGACGATGGGGTGATGAATGCTTTGTCATCTGAATTGATGCCAAGGATTCAGTCAATCATTCCTCAGTTGGATTCTCTCATGGCATCCTTACAAGTGATTGCAAACGATAAGGCGATAGAGAAGTCGTTAGCAAATATTCAGACCATTACAACCAATTTGAAGGGAACTACCCATAAATTAGATAATATGATGGGCAATGACGTGCCTACGTTGTTGAACAATGCAAATGCTCTTGTAACCAAATTTGATAAGGTCGGCGAAGGGTTGGCGAAGGTTGATTTCAATAAAACTGTCAATCAGCTGAATACCACTTTGGCGAGCGTTCAAAAAATCACCGACAAAGTGAACAAGGGAGAAGGTACGTTGGGGTTGTTGTTGACCGATCAGTCTTTGTATAACAATATCAATACGACTGTAGGTAGTGCCAATAGTCTGTTGGTTGATTTAAAGAGCAATCCTAAGCGTTATGTCCAGTTTTCTTTGATCAATCGTAACAAAGAAGAAAAAGAGGCTTCAAAGGAGTAAATAAAAAAAATTAAAAAAAATATAAGCTTATTTTGAAAGGTCTGATAACCTTAAAAATCAGTGGTTTATGAAAATGTAAAAATGTAAAATGCTGATTATAAGCTTGTAATATAGGTGTCTGATTTTTAGATACTTAGTCTTTAAATTTTATAACCAAATTTTTAAGGATTTTTTTTTCAGAAAAATCCTTTGCAAATTTGTCCTGCAAAGACAAAAGAACAGAGAGTATGAACGAGTATCAAATGAATATTACTGATGCTAAAACTTCCGAATGTGAGGAGATTTGGAGTAAGTGCGTAGAGATTATCAATGATAATCTTGAGGAACCCCAGTTTAATAGTTGGATTGCACCCATAAAGGCAGAGTGTTGGGAAAACCAAACATTGACGATTTTGGTTCCGAGCCACTTTTATGCAGATTATGTGGATGCGAATTTTGGACATTTGTTGGTATCTACCTTGCGTAAGATTGCAGGGCCAGCTGCTCAGTTGATGTATAACATCATGGTGGTGAGCGTTGATGAGACGAAAGTTAAAGTCTCTCCCGCACAACCTCCTGTGACTGAATTTAATCCATTTGTGTCTCGTGTAAAGCCAAAGATTGATTCACAGTTGAACCCTAACTATACCTTTGAGACTTTAGTTGAGGGTACTTGTAATAAATTGGCAAAAGAGACAGGATTGTCAGTTGCTGCGAATCCAAACAAGAACACGTTCAATCCTCTTTTTATCTATGGTGGTTCCGGGTTAGGAAAAACCCATATCTCTCATGCGATAGGTTGGGAGGTGATGAAGAGACATCCAGAAAAAGTGGTTCTATATGTCGATGCAAATCGTTTTCAACAGCAGTACTCTGATGCACATTTGAGTAATAAGGTGAATGATTTCCTGAATTTCTATCAGCAAATTGATGTGTTGATTGTTGATGATATCCAGTTCTTCTCTAATAAGGTGGGTACTCAGAATGTCTTTTTCCAGATATTTAATCATCTGCAACAAATCGGAAAGCAGATTATTTTAACCTCAGATCGTTCGCCTAAGCATCTACAAGGTCTGGATGAGCGTATCCTTTCTCGTTTCCGTTGGGGAGTGACGGTAGAGTTGACCTCTCCGAATCAGGATACGAGAGAAGCGATTCTTCAGTATAAGGTGAATAAGGGTGGTTTGCAGATTCCTGATACAGTTGTGAGGTACATCGCAGAGAATGTTCAGGATAATATCCGAGAGTTGGAAGGTGTTCTGAACTCATTGCTCGCTCAATCTACATTTACACAGGATGAGATCAATATCTCGTTGGCAGAGAAGGTGGTGAGCCGTATCGTGAATGTCGCTGATAGAGTAGTCTCTATTCAATCTATTCAAAAAATGGTTTGCGATTATTACCGCTTAGACACCAAGGACATTCAGACTAAATCTCGCAGAAGAGAAGTGGTGCAGGCGCGCCAGATCGCGATGTACCTTTCGAGAAAATATACAAAAAACTCACTGTCTACGATTGGCGAACAGATAGGAAACAGAGATCATGCGACGGTGCTTTACGCATGTAAGGCAGTTGCCGATTTGTTGAAGTATGACAAATCTTTCCGTCAAAGTGTTGAGAACATAGAAAGTGCGTTAAGTTAATCGAAAAATCATTAAAACATTAAAAATATGGTTTTGAAGTTTGTTATGTATTCTGAAGAGGTGGAGGATTTTGTTCGTGAAATCCACATTGATTCTGATGCTACTTTTTTAGATTTTCATGATGCTATTTTAGAGTCTGTGGGTTATGGAAATGACCAGTTGACTTCGTTCTATCTCTGCGATGATGATTGGGAGCGTGGAGCAGAAATCGCTCAAATCATGATGGACACCTCTTCTGATGAAGATTGTTATGTGATGGAGAACACAAGGTTGGAGGAGTTTATTGATGATGAAGGTCAGAAGCTTATGTTTGTCTATGACATAATGAATGAAAGAAGTTTCTTTATCGAATTGAAGGAGATCAAAACCGGCTGCTCTTTAGGGAAACCGCTTTGCAAAACTTCAAAAGGAAAAGCTCCTAAGCAATTGGTGGATGGCTACTTTTTAGATGACTTCTCTACAGGGAAGATGGGCGGTTCTTCTGATTATGACATGTCTGATGATTTCTTGGACACAGGATTCAGTGACGATGAACTTGATGGTTTGAGTATCAATGATAACTATTTTGAAGACCAACAGTGATAAATAAGTTTTATTTAGTCATTGTGAAATCTTTTATCGAAATAGGAAAATTCCTCGGATAAGGAGGAATTTTCTTTTTTTTTATTAATTTTAACTCAACTATTTTGTTAATTTGTCAGATGGTTCTATATTTGTATTTAGAACGACATTTTTGAAGGGTGTCGTTTTTTGAAGTTAAGTCTAATGGTGCTCAAATGTAATACCTAAAAAACATAAAGTATGAGGAAATTAATTATAGCTATTTTTGCTACGTCTGTGGCGTTGTTTAGTACATCTTCTCTTTTTGCTCAAAAGACTTTTGATGGAAAGAAGTTGAAAGAGGTGAAGGAGTGGTCTATTGAAGGATCAAAGAAGAAGTTGGATCATAAAACCATTTATGATGCAAATGGGAAGAAAAGTGAGGAGGTGGAGTATAATTCTCTTGGAGATCAAAAGTACAGGGTGACATATACCTACAATGAGAAGGGTAAATGTATTGAAGAGAAGAATTATGATGAGTTCGATAAGTTGGAGAAGACCGTATTGTTTGAATATTTTGAGAACGGTAAAAAGAAATCTTCAAAAACATTGCTTCCTAACGGGAAAGTAAAAAGCTACAAAGAGTACGAGTATATTACAGAGTGATATCCGTTTTGTTATGTTGAAGAATATAGTCAATTCCATAGATGAGAAACTCTCTTCCTTTGATGCTATAACATTGGAGGAGATGAGTGGTATTCGTCTGATGAACCGCATTGACACGAAATTTCTGGTGAATGTGAATCAGTTGCCAATTCTTTTGGATATGGCAAGGAAGGACTATTATGTGCAGGAAATCGGGGATTTACGGAAAGCTTTTTATAGAACCCTCTATTATGACACTTCTGAAGCTACGATGTACACCGTCCATCAGAATGGAAGGCTTAACAGACAAAAGATTCGGATTCGCGAATATGTAGAGTCTGGGTTGATGTTTTTTGAGGTGAAGAAGAAAAATAATAAAGGTCGTACATCAAAAAAGAGGATCACGGTCGAAAATGAAGATGTGAAATCGAATCAGGCGGCAATAGATTTTTTAGAAGAGAAATCCATCTATAAAATGCATGAAGTTGATTTCCGTTTGCGTAATAGTTTTTTCCGCATTACATTGGTTAACCGAGAGAAAAGCGAACGTCTTACAATTGATTTTGACATCAATTTTGAAAATTGTGTCACAGGAAATAAAAATACAATTTCAAAGTTGTGCATAGTTGAGGTAAAGCAAGATGGCAACGCTCATTCTCATTTTAAGGATTATTTGATGTCTTTGCGCATAAAAAGGAGAAGTGTCAGCAAATATTGTTTAGGCATGGTGTTGACAGACCCTTCAATTAAGTATAATCGTTTCAAGGAGAAGGTTCGTTACATAGAGAAGTTGTAGAACCAGATTCTAAATTAAGTTTTCTAATTATAAAAATAAAAAAACATGGAGCTTTTGACAAGCATACTAGATTACGAATTTTTTGGCAATCCGATTGTCAATGTAGATGGCGTCTCTGAATTGTTGTTCAGATTCATCTTGAATGTGTTGGTGACATCGCTTATCATTGTGAAACTCTACTATGATAAGTCTAAGAGGCGTGATTATGTCTTCACATTCACTTTGATTAGTACGACAGTTTTCCTTTTGATTTTCTTGTTGGGTAGTGAGAAATTGCAGATTGGTCTTGCTTTAGGTCTGTTCGCAATTTTTGGTATTATCCGTTATCGTACTGATACTGTGCCAATCCGAGAGATGACCTATCTCTTTTTGATTATCGGACTTTCTGTGATTAATGCGTTGGCTGTCAGTGTAAGTTATGTGGAGTTATTGGTGACAAACGGTCTTTTCGTGTTGATGACATGGTTGATGGAAAAGACAAGGATTGTCTCAAAAAGTGCTTGTAAATTAATTAAGTACGAGAAGATTGATTTGATTACACCTGAAAATTACCAATTGATGTTGGAGGATATTAAAAAACGAACTGGATTAAAGGTCTCCAAGTGTGAAGTTGGTTACATTGATTTCTTGAAGGATACAGCATTGATTAAGGTTTATTATGAGGCTGATACACAGGAGATAAATACGGTGGATCAAATAACCCGTGCCAAAGATTTTAACGGTTAGAAGTTTAGTCGAATGAAAGATTTATTTATTCGAGGATTGTTAATAGTATTCTCTTTCTGCTTGACGATGAATGTTCGGGCAGAAAGGGATGCTTGTGATTTTGCTTCTAATATTGAAGTGGGTATCTCTAAAAAGTTCTTTAAAAGGTTGGAACTTGGTTTCAAGGAGAGTGTCTCGTTTGACCAAAATTCAAAACGGCTGGATAAGGTTTCTTCTAAAGTTGATGTCTCGTGTACGGTCGTGAGAAAAATTTTCAAAGTCGGACTCTCTTATTATGCCATTTCAAAGCATCGGGAAGAAAACTATTTTTTTAATCAGCGTTTTCAGGGATATACAAATGTGAAGTATTCTGTGCAGCGTTTTACGTTTGCGTGGCGTTCTCGTTTTCAGGCTACTTATCGTCCGGAAAAAAGCGAACCCAAGATTTGGAAGAACTATTGGAGAAATGCCTTGACAGTCTCTTTTAAAATTCCTAAAGTGCCTTTGACTCCTTCAGTTTCTGCTGAAATGTTCTATCGTGTGAATGATTATAAGGGGAATGTGATTGACAGAATGCGTTATGAGGGAGCGTTGAAATATCAGTTTAATAAGAAAAATTCACTGAAAGTCTATTACCAATTCAACGATGCGATGAATGTTAAGAATCCGTTGGATGTCTCTGCTGTCGGTTTGGCGTATAGTCTTTCTCTCTAATTTGTTGATAACTTGTCAGTATTTCCGTGAAAACTGGCTTTCCATTCTTGCGAATTTCCTCGCTAAATATGATAATTTTGCACTGAAAAATTTGATTCTGGTATGAGAAACGATTGTCTACAAGAGTTATTCGGAAGCGTACTGTCCATTCTGGAACAGCACGCTTGTGTTATTGTACCGGGATTGGGTGGATTTGTCGTCAATGAGAGTCCAGCGAGGTTCTCTTCTGAAGAAGATACCTTTTATCCTCCTCGTCGTGAGATTTTTTTTAATAGTTTGTTGTCTCATAATGATGGACTTTTAGTTCAGGATTACATGAAGAGGGGGAAGAGCTTTGATGAGGCAAGTAAGTGTGTGGACGAGGCTGTTTCCATCATTCAGAAAGAATTAGAGTCTGGTAGGACTGTGCTTGCAGGTGATTGGGGTGTGCTTTCACGAGAAGGGAAGTTTTTCAGATTTGTACAAGTTCGTCAAGTCTTAAAAAATAGAACCTCCTTTGGCTTGCAAGAGTTTTATTTCCCTAAAATCCATCAAACGAGTAGTCCTGTTTCGGAAGAGAATGTCCAGTCTTTGGATGCTAAATTTTCTTTTAAACCGCTTGTTGTAGGGTTGGCGACAGTTTTTGCTCTATTATTTGTTGTTCAGCCGTTACAGAATGAGGGTGCAAATAATATCGCTTCCCTTCAATCTGCTACCATGTTGATGGCAAATCTGAATGCGGAGGTCTCCACGAAAAATCAGCAAATTACGATTTTGCAAGATGAGTTAGACCTTTATCAAAATGCGTCAGAAGGTTTTTATTTGGTATTAAGTGATTTTGCGAAATTAGATGATGCACGGAATTACATGAAGAAATATGGTGATGTTTTGCCCGAAGATGCGTGTGTCATATCTTTAAAGAATAAATTTTTTGTTTCTGTGGCATCTTCTTTTTCAAAAGAGGAACTGCAAATGAAAAAAGAGGGTCTGTTGATAGAAGAAGATCTGTTGAACAAATCTTACATTTTGTCCGTCACGAAGTTGCCTCGTTGAAATTTAATTGTAGAAGAAATGGTTAAGATTTTAGAAAAGGATATACAGAAAGCTGCCTCCGAAGGTATTGATGAATTTTTGAAACTTTTTGCCGATGCCTATTGGAAGGAGTTGGGAGGGAATCTTTCCGCCGAGACAATGTCCCTTTTAAATGGACATCAGAATGCACTTTTGGGTTACACCATTTTTCGGGAGGAGATGAATGACGGAGGTTTTGTACAGATGATACAAAATGGCTATGGTGGCTATTTTTTCGATAACCCTTTTGCCAAAGCTATGCGTTTGTTTGGGGCAAAACCACTCTCCAAATTGGTTTATGCTGCAAAGAAGATTTATGACGAAAATAAAAAAGAACTTGAAAGAGAGACAACTGATGAGGAATTTCTTGCCATGTATGTGGATTTTGAGAAATTTGACGATTTGGAAGAGGACTTTTTTTTGATGGAGGAGGAGATGACCTCTGCCATTGCCTATTTTGTGGATGAAAATATAGAACTTTTTGCAGAAGTTGTCAAGTGATTTTTCTTTTTGTCTTTTCCTGATTTTACTTGTCAGAAGGTAATTTTCACTAAACTGTTAATCATTCCAGAGATATTTCCTTGGATGGTTTCATGACTGCTACCGCAACTTTCTCTTCCGTCTGTATAGATATAGGTTGAGTAGTTGGCGTAAAGTTGCAGGTATTTCCCAATGTTCCATTTTAGGTTTAGGCTGATTCTATGCCCTTTTCCATAAAGCATAGGCATGGAAAAGGTGTTGAGAATGTTCCGTTCGTAGATGTATAAGCGGTTGTTGTAACTATCTGTTTGGAAGTATGCGTAATGTAGGTTGATGTTTAGTTTGGCTTTTTCCCAGTGGTGGAAAATGTCTTGTGAAATTACCCAGCCGAAAGAGTCCTTTCCTTCATTTGTTGTCTTGTTTCCTTCTATAAGCGTTTGAATTTTGAAAAAATTCGGATTGAATTGTATCATATAACGCAGGCTCTGTTTGGTATAAGCTTGTTCGATGTAATCTTTGTATTTGTACCTCAATTGCATCTTTATAATTCTATTTGTGTTATAGAGAACATTGCATAGAAATTCCTCTCCTTGTGAAGGAGTGCCGATATTGTATTTCAACCAAGGGAATTTAAAAATGTCCGCATAGAGTGTTAAGGTGATTCTTTTTATTGGATGTATTTTTGCTCCGATATAAAAGCCTTTCTCGTTTTCATTTTTTGAATTTTCTCCAAAAGCATACGAAAAATTGGATTGATATTGAGGTTGGTAGATTCTGTGAAGAGCAAGCAGTGAAATTTTAGAGTTGGGGTGTATGCCCATCCCGTTTAATGATGCAAGTCCTGAGTTCGCATCAATTGCCACTTCTCCGAAAAAGTTGATTCTTCTGAAAAAATATTTATAGTTGATGCCAATGTTGAAATGACGGTCAGTCATCTTTAGTTTGTAATGATTATATGCTTTGAAAGAGGGGAGTAGCGAGTCCGAATATTTGTAGAATAACATTGTCGCACCTAATTGCAGATTGTTTTTTTTGAAAGTTACGTTTCCTCCTAAAACACTTTTTCGAATGATTCCTTTTTTCTCAATCTCGGAAGAGGTTCGATGAAGACCATCCGTTTTGAACGAACTTATATAATCTTCATCCATGGTTGCATCTTTTTTTCTATGAGATAAGAAAAGTGAGATGTTGAGATTCTTTATGGAAATGGTTGCGCCACCACCTCTAAGAGCGTTACATTCATTAGTGGAACTGTATTTGTATATGCCTTCCCTTTGTGCGAAAGTTTGTACCGCATTAGAAGATTTTCCTAAAATGGAACTTGTGCCAATTACCAGTCCTTGTCCGAATGAAACTTTAAAATCTCCCAAATTTAGATTTTTGAATTTCCAAATATTATTTAATTGAAAGTATAACGACTGATGTTCCAGACGTTTAGAATGAGAATCCCAGAACCTCTCGCCAGCATCTTTTTCTGTAAGAAAACCAGCCATGAATTTTTCTGCTGTTTGGATCTGATGTTTTGCGTAAAATCTAAAAGGATGTCCAGCATACTTTGCTATGCCAGAAGAGTCTTTTTCATATCCTTTTTTTCTGTGAGGTGATTGCTGGTATTGTACTATGATGGAGTGTTTCATCGAATTTAGTTCGTCGCTCCAATTCATCCTTCTTTTCTTTTCCTCTATTGAAATGAAGGGAAGGGTTTGTTTGATTTTTTCAGATGTGAAATTCGGAATGTTTTTCAATTCGTATAGGGTTTGAAAATAACCATATTTTCTGCGGTGAATGAGGATGTTTTGAATGTCAGATTCTGTCAATGTAGGAATTTGAGCGAGGTCGTCCGCATTTGCTTCGTTTAATGAGATTTTGTTGTCGGGTCTCGTCAAAAAACGTTCTTCCAACTCTTCAAAGTCTATTTTGTTGTTTTCGTCTTCCTTCAAACTTTCGATATAGTCTGTTAGTTGCGAGTTGAGTTCTTCTTGTGCATAAGAATTAAGACCGCATACGATGTTGAGAATCGTGAAAAAAGTCAGGTTAAATTTTTTCATTTTTTTTATTGTTAATTTTTTAGTGTATAGGATATGTCGCAAGAAAAAGAGTGTCCCAATAGGGTAGTCCAACTGCTTGCTATGTTGAAAACCATTGCTTTAAATTTAAATCCCACTCCGTAAGTAGGTCGGATGGGTAGTCCCATACAACCTAATCGTAAAGAAAAATTTTTGATGATATATTCGAATCCCGTATGTCCTGAGACTCTTTTAAAATCGTCTATTTTCGCTTCCAGCAACCATCTGGAGACAGTTGAAGTGTTGAGACAAAATCCAATCAGCCATTGATTCACATTTTTCGACGACAGAAGGTTTTTGCTATGCTTGGGAATGAAACGGTGAGCCACTTCCCCATATAACAAAAAATTCTTTTGATAAGAATGCCATGCTCCATTGATGCTGATTTTTACAGCTTTGGGGTGGTGATTGGCACCTGAATATCGGGTGTTCTCCCAATCGGAGGAGATGCCCAAGCAAAATTTGTCAGTCAATAATTTTGCCAAGGAAAATGATAGCGTATTGGTTCTGTAATGGATATATCCAAAGGAGGAGAATGCGAGAGTCGATGCAGTTGTTGATGAAGATAGTTTTACTTCTCCTTTAAAGGCGTTTAGCTCTTTTGTTGAATATAAATTGTTGTGGGAGATACGAAAAACGCAACTCCTTTTCCCTTCTGAATAGAACATTGATGGAGAAAATTGAGAAAGACCCGCATTGAGGGTTGTCCCTCCCAATGCCCAACTTTCCGCACTGCTTTGCGAATAAGTTTTGGTAGACAAAAATCCGCAAATTGTCATGTAGAAACAAAATTTTAGATAAAATAATCGTCTCATTTCAGGTAGATACTTAATTTATATTTTATTTTAATTTATCTTTGTCCCAAAATCCACATATTATTGTTGGGCTTTTTAATTTTATGTTAACCTAACGAAAAAGATTATGGATAGAACAAAAAAATTGTCATATATAATATCAGTGATTTTTTCACTCTTTTTGATTTGTGATTTCACTCCTGCACAAGCTTCGGATGACGTACAGGTAGGATTTACCGTTCCTGCGTATGTAGATGAGCAGACTGGGGATACGATGCCTAATCTCATGCTTCGCCCGATTTATGTTTTCCCTAAGCTCGTTTTTAAAAATTCGCGTCAGGAGAAGTTTTATTGGCGAACTGTTCGGGATGTGAAGAAGACGCTTCCTTACGCACGTAAAATCAATCGTATCGTCTCCGATTTGGATAGTACTTTGGCGACTATTCAGGATGAAAAAGAGCGTAAAAAATATATGGAGTTGATCGAAGACTCGCTTGTCTCGACTTATAAGCCGATCTTCTCTAAGATGACTTTATCGCAGGGAAAGATGATGATTCGGTTGGTTGACAGAGAGTGTGACCGAACCTCTTATTCCTTGGTGAAGCAGTTTCGCGGAGGTTTTCGAGCCTTCTTCTGGCAAGGTTTCGCGAAAATGTTTGGTGCAGACTTGAAAGTGAAGTATGACCCCAATAATGAGGACGACAGAATTGTCGAACGAGTCATTACTTTAGTCGAAGCAGGGCAACTTTAGCTTGGTTGACCATTTCTTTTACGATAGCAGACCCACACAGGTAGCAGCCTGCAATATATGTTGCAGCACCTCCGATGATTTGGATTGGTAGTTTCAGTAGCAGACTTATGGAGAGTTGGTCCATCAGTATTACGATCGTTGCCATCACCAATGAGAGAAAAAGGTATGGAAGAATGTCTCTCAATTGGAGAAGAGGCGAATAACCGATGATTTTTTTTACGAAAAAGAGAGATATGAAGTAGGCGAACAGTGTGGCGGCGGAGAAACTCCATAGCAGTGTGTGTGTGTCTTTTATGAAAAAGAGCGGGATTAGTATACAGGCGTTTTTTATGCATTCAATGACAAATGTCCACTGAGGTTTTCCTTTCAGCGTGAATAATCCATTGTAGAGATTTTGGAATGGCATCACCAATCCAGCGATGGAAAGTATTTGGAAATAAGGTACGATAGGAAGCCATTTTTCAGTCAGTATGATGGTAATGATGTTTTCAAAACATGCCATTGCACCGATTAGGACAGGAAAGATGCCAAATGCGCAGATTCGAATCATTTTTTGTAGATACTTGACCTGTTTGGGCTGGTCGTCGTTCAGTTTAGACAAGACAGGGTAGGAGACCCCACTTATAGAAGAACTGATGATAGAGGTGGGGAGATTGTAAAATTTTTGAGCTTGTGTGTAGTAACCCAATTCCGCCTCTCCGAATGCACGTCCGATGATGGGATTGTATATGTAGCGGACGAATGTGTTGGTGAGAGAGGTAGCAAGGATCGAACAACTGAATTTGAACAACTCTTTCACGATTCGGAAATCAGGTTTGCAGTTCGGAAACCATTTGCAAGAAGCCCATAGGACAAGACATTTCACCGCACATTGCAATACAATCTGCCATGCCAACGCCCAATAGGTGTAGCCGTTTAGAATCATGACGATTACTACCACGCCTCCCACAATTGCTCCAGCCAAACTTGCAATGGATAATAATTTAAAAGAGAGTTGTTTGGTTAGGATGATGATGTGGACAATACTGATGGAGTTGAAGATGATGCTTAAAAATAGAAACCTTGAAAGATCTTTCAACTCAGGCATCTTGTAATATGATGCGATATATTCAGCAGAAAAGAAGAGTCCTCCGTAGAACAGCAGAGCCAACGTCAGGTGGAAAATCAGTAGCGCAACATATTCGTTGTCCTTGTTGTCTTTTCTGCGGATCATAGCGGAAGAAAAACCGCTTTCAACGAAAATGTTGGAGAGTGCGGTGAAGATGGCTAATGCCCCGATCAATCCAAAATCCCTTGGGCTTAAAAGTCGTAACGTCACCAACCCGATAAGAAAGGCAATCAGTTGGAAACCGACCTTGTCAAAAGCGTTCCATAAAAGAGATAGTATGGTGGAACGTTTCAGGTTTTCGTTATTTTCTTTTCCTGACGGAGTATTAGAATCCTCTATTTGTCTCATGAATGAACTGTTTTTTTTCGTTTTTAACAAGTAGTTTTTCAAAGTGCGCAAATATACTCTTTTTTTTGCATTAAAATAGTAACTTTGCAAAAAATAAATTTTTATTCTATGACAGATACGATTTGTGCAGTTTCGACAGCTGCTGGTTTGGGTGCTATTGCTGTATTGCGGATTTCCGGGGAAAATGCAATTCAAATTTCCGATGCTCTTTTTCATTCAGTTCGGAAAAATTTCCGGTTAAGTGATGCGGAGACCCACACTGCGCATTTCGGAAGAATCATAGACGATGAAGGAGCGGTGTTGGACGAAGTGCTTGCGACCGTTTTCCGTGCACCCAACTCTTTTACGGGAGAAGATTCTGTTGAGATTTCCTGTCATGGCTCGATTTTCATACAACAAGAACTTTTGAAACTTCTGCTGAAAAATGGGTGCAGAATGGCAGAACCCGGTGAGTTTACCCAGCGAGCCTTTGCTAATGGAAAATTCGATTTGAGTCAGGCTGAGTCGATAGCCGACCTGATTGCTTCGCAAAGTCGCGCATCCCATAAATTGGCGATGAACCAGATGCGCGGAGGCTTTTCAAGAGAGTTGCAGGTTTTGAGAGATAGGTTGCTCACTTTCACTTCGTTGGTGGAGTTGGAGTTGGACTTTGCCGACCATGAAGAACTCGAATTTGCGGATAGAAGAGAACTGAAACATTTAGCATTTGAAATAAAAGAGAAGATTTCAAAATTGGAAAACTCTTTCGGAACGGGGAATGTGATAAAAAACGGTATCCCAGTTTCGATCATAGGGGAGACCAATGCAGGAAAATCCACGTTGCTGAATTTTTTATTGAAAGAAGATAAGGCCATTGTTTCGGACATCCATGGCACTACCCGTGATGTCGTTGAAGATACGGTTACTATCAAGGGACTTCTTTTTAGATTTATAGACACGGCAGGATTACGTGAGACGACAGATGTGATTGAGAACATGGGAATCGAAAGAAGTTTTCGTGAGATGGAGAAAGCCTCTGTGGTGCTTTGGGTGGTTGATGCCTCTCAGCCACTTGAAAACATGAAAAAAATCGCTTCGCAGATCGAGCCTCGCCTTGTAGACCAGCATTGTGTGATTGTTTTCAATAAGATGGATCTGATTGATGAAGAAAAACGTAAAGAGCTTTCAGCGTACGCAAAAGAATTTACCGATAACCAAATATTCATTTCCGCAAAAAAAGAACTTAACACTGAAAAGTTGGAAGAACTTTTGGTAGAAGCGTCTCAAGTACCAGAAATTGGAGAGAATGATGTAATGGTGACCAACCTCCGACATTACGAAGCGTTAAAAAATGCTCGAGTAGCTGTCGAAAGGGTAGAAGAGGGGTTGGAGATGCAAATTTCCGGCGACTTCCTCAGTCAGGACATCCGCGAATGCCTCCATTACTTAGGCGAAATCACCGGCGAAATTACCACTGATGAGGTTTTGGGGAATATCTTTAAGAAGTTTTGCATCGGAAAATAGGTAATAAACAGTTTGTATGAATAGGAATATTGATGAACTAAGAACACTCATGAGCATTTCTGCGAATGCTTCCGAAAGCAAAATAATGGAAGCATTTGATTCTATTGCTGATTATCTTAAAAACTATTGTGTCATAAAAGCAAAGGACGGGGAATATCGTATACTTGATTTTGAGTTCTATTTTTTTAATCAAAATCATCAAGATATAACGACTCATCCCAGGAATTCCGAAGCCTTATGCTGGTATATAAACGATTTTGGAGGAATTGACTTAAATTTTAAAAGTGAAATCAAAATAAATAAAGATCCTATTAAAAAAAAGGGAATTGAAATCTATTCTTGCAAATATATACTTCCCAAAGATTCAGATTCATATTTCGGGGGTGTCTTAATCCGACAAATCCAAAGGCTATCGGATAAGGTTATATTTGATGGTCCTCTAAAAGTTGCTGAACTTTTTCGCACATTTAATGCTAGCCATCAGTTGCAGGACATCCCTATTCTTATCATAGCCCCCGAATTACTGGAAAAGTTAGAATTCGCAAGTCTCAAAAGACACAATATTTTGGGTAGTCATAAAGATATTACAAAGAAAGTTGACTATAACCTACAATCGTGTTTTGAAAAAGTAGATAACTCTACAAGAGCGGACTTAATAAATAGCCTTCAAAAGATACTTGACAAGGAATCTACGAACCACTACTATCGCTATTGTTGGACAGGTCTTAAGGCAAAGTAATATTGTTGGTTTCTGACAAGATAGAATCGCTCATCATATTCCAAGTGCAACAATTTAATGCACCGCCTTCGTTGACTACGCTT
>CALFTM010000083.1 GCA_937916355.1 uncultured Bacteroidales bacterium | reverse complement strand
TCTGCCTAAAAAGAGCCGCCCCATTCCTCAAAAACGGCACATTAGAAGACAAGAACGGCAACCTCCGCCTAACCGAAGACGGCATATTCATCTCCGACGGCATAATGTCGGAACTTATGTGGGTGGACTGAAAACATCTCGCCCGACGCTGCATTCGCCAGCCTATTTCGTGTTTACACTGTACAATTCGCTCTCCAGCTACATCTGCAGGGATTTGTCGTCAGCAATCCAAAATGACCGCCTTTTATAGAGAAAGCAGAAAACATCCTCTACACCTCCTTTATCTTCGGGCAGGTCACTTTCAGAATCTCCTTGCGGACTTCGTTCGGAACAAGACCGCCGTCATAATATTTCAGACTTACAACATTGGTCACATTCTGCACAGTAAAATGTTTTTGTCTTATTTTGAAAGAACCACAACTTAGCTCCACCTTCTTCCAAAACAATTTCTGAATGTTTATATAAGAAACATAAAAGATTGACAGATTTGCCAATGCTTTTATCACAACGACAAATCCTGCATACTTATCTACCAGATCTAAAAACGAATCAAACAATTCCATACTTTTCTTCTTTTTTGCACACACTATACCTTACACAGATATATCGCGAATTATTAGTTTTCAATTTAAACGTCTTTTCTACACTTATTCCACTGAAGTACAACATATTTTCAAATTCATTGCACCTCAATATGAATAATGATGTTCTTTCAAATTTAATCTTTTTATGTGAATTATCAAAAAAAAGCGAATATTTTCACACACAACCAAGCGAAAAGCATTGCCAGAAAGAATACTAGTTCTTCTCAATTTCACAACTAACTAACATTCAACACAATCACAACAATATACACTTTTCAACTCAACTCCTTCTCTAATATCCTCTCTATTTGCCCAACATAATAAAACGGGACATTAACCAACTTAAATTGCTTTCCTCCCAAGGTTGTCACATTATCAACAGAATAAGGGTTAGACGTAAAAAATGACGGTATAATTATGATTTTTTTTGTAATAAAAAGGGGGTTAAATTATAAAAATATTGTAATAAACAGACGGTAAATTTTATAATTTCTTGTAACAAAAAGACGGTATAATTATATGATTTTTGTAACAAAGTATGCCCCTCAATTTTGACCGATGCAATAGACCGGTGTTGCCATATATTACAAACTTTTTCTTTTTTTTTAAATTTTTAGCGGACAGTAATAAATTAGAAAACTTTTTCATGAAAACAAAATTTTTTCATCCCCCCCGCTCCTTCACAAAAAAAAGACTGACACCCCCCACGGATGCCAGTCTTTCTTTTTCTATCATTAGCGAGACTACTCGCAAATATACCCCTTAATGCTATCTTGTCCAGGATATTCGATGGTACTCAACTCAGAACAGTTGGCGACCAACATCTCCTCGTAGTCATCTGTGTAACTTGAGACCTCCTCTCCTGCCTCATTGTAGTAGGTGCAATGACAATCAGTGCTTGTACATGACAGCAATCCTGCAAAGAACGCCATAACTCCTAACATTGATAAACTCTTCTTCATATTATTAAATTTAATGGTTAGCTTTATCGAATTGTCGCATCCAACTTCTCCGTGTAGTTCTTTATCAACTTGTCCATGATAGCATTGATCTGCGCATCATTCAAAGTCTTTGTCATATCCTGCAAGATGAAACTTACGGCATACGATTTTTTTCCGCTCGGAAGGTTCTTTCCTTCGTAAACGTCGAACAAGTACACGTCTTTCAGCAACTTCTTCTCGGTGCTATATGCTAATTCTGCAATCTGAGCAAAGCTTACCGATTTGTCGATCAACAACGCCAAATCTCTCTTCACTTCCGGATATTTAGAAATCTCACTGTATGTCACCTTATGTTTTTTCAACATCGAAATGACATTGTTCCATTCAATATCGGCATAATAGACCTCCGTGTCGATTCCCATCTTGCCGACATGCTTTTTGGAGACGATTCCAAGCACAGCCAGACATTTGCCTGATGCGGTAAGGTAGGTGACTCCTTCTGAAATCAGGTCGTCGGCATACTCTCCTACAATCATTTTTTTACGGTCGATTCCCAAACGGTCGAAAATATTGTTCACATAGGCAGTCAGCTGGTAGAACGAACTCTTCTGCTGCGGCTGAACCCAACTTTGAGGAGTCTTATTTCCTGTCAACCAAATTCCCAAATGCAACTCTTCCGAGTAGGGTGCCAACGGTTGCTCTTTTGTTGAAACCGCTGTCGGATTCTTATGATAGCAGTTTCCGAACTCATAGAATTTGATGTCCGCATTCTTACGGTTGACATTGTAGGCAATGCTCTCCAATCCGCCAAACAACAACGACTGACGCATACAACCCAGATCCGCACTCAACGGATTCATCAACTGGATGGTTGTACCCTCCTTGAAACCATTCTCTTCTACATAATACGAAACCTTCGTCAACGAGTTGTTCATGATCTCATGGAATCCGCAAGCGGTCAACTGCTCTGAAACGAGGTTCTGCAACTTCAACGAGTTTGGTTTTTCAGAATATGAGATGGAAGCCCTTAGAGAACTGTCCGCCTCGATGTTGTCATATCCGTAAATACGGAGAATATCCTCAATCACGTCCACATCCCTCTGGACATCCACACGATAGTTAGGAACTTCCAACGACAATTCTGTCTCAGTCTCATCTTTCACAACAATCTCCAAACCAGCCAAAATCTTCTTTACATCCTCTTTGGCAATCTCTTTTCCTATCAAAGTATTGATTTTTTCATAAGATAGGGAAACAGGGAAAGGAGTCTGCTCTACAGGGTAATTATCGAAAACCTCCGATGAGATAGTACCCCCTGCAACCTCCTGCACCATCAGGGCAGTTAGCTTCAATATATATAATGTGTTGTTAGGATCACAACCACGCTCATAACGGAACGAAGCATCAGTGTTCAAACCATGACGACGTGCGGTCTTGCGGACTGAAACCGGATTGAAGTAGGCACTCTCAATGAAAATGTTCCGGGTCGTTTCTGTCACACCAGAATCCAAACCTCCGAACACACCAGCCATACAAGCCGGACCATTCGCATCACAAATCATCAAATCTTCTGCGCTCAAAGTACGCTCTACACCATCCAATGTGGTGAACTTAGTACCTTCTGGCAAATTTTTCACGATGATATTTCTGCCGGCCATCTTGTCCACATCAAAGGCGTGCAACGGTTGTCCCATCGCATGGAGCATGAAGTTGGTCACATCCACGACATTATTGATAGGTCGCAAACCGATGGTCTTCAAAAATGTCTGAAGCCATTCCGGAGACTCCTTCACTGTGACTCCAGCCACAACCACACCCGAATAGCGAGGAGCAGCCTTCTCATTCTCCACCGTCACACTGACAGAGTAGTCTTGGTTATCAACCTTAAATGCAGAAACATCCGGCTTGGTTAAAGTATATTTATCGCTACGCAAAGCGAAATAGGCAGCCAAATCACGCGCCACACCATAATGAGAAGCCGCATCAATACGATTTGGGGTGATGTCCACCTCTATCACATAATCACTCTCTATCTTATAGTAATCCTTCGCAAGCATTCCCACCTCTACATCAGCTGGAAGCTCTATAATTCCGTCATGGCTGGTTCCTACGCCGATTTCATCTTCTGCACACAACATACCAAAAGACTCCACCCCACGCAACTTAGAACGCTTGATAGTGAAACAATCTTCTCCATCATACAATTTAGTTCCGATCGTCGCAACAATCGTCTTGATGCCCTTTCGGCAATTGGCAGCCCCGCAAACGATCTGCAATGGGTCTGGCTGACCAACATTCACTTTTGCGACATGCAGATGGTCTGAATCCGGATGGTCCTCACACTCCAAAACCTCACCAACGACCAAACCCTCCAAGCCTCCTTTTATAGACTCAACCTTTTCAACACATCCGACCTCAAGTCCGATAGATGTCAAAATTTTAGACACCTCTTCTGGTTCTAAATCAAGGTTAATATACCTCTTCAACCATTTGTACGAAATATTCATGTTATCTTTCTTTATTTTTCTTAAAAACAATCAAGTACATCTTCCAACAAAACATACTATGGGACAAAGTTAAGAAATTATACGCAAAGAAAAAGAAATCCCGTCGGAGGATTTTTACTTTAAAATATATTTTTTTCTCTTGCGGCAACAAAGAACTATTAAAAACTGACCCGAAACTATATAAAAACAGCCCCAACACAACCTACAAAAAAACTTCTGCTGGCGAAGGCTAACAGCCCTTTTTTACTCCGAAAAAAAACATTTTTTTCCACTACTTAAAGAGTAAAAGAGAGTTTTTTTTCCAAAAAAGAGACACAAAAGAGCAAACGAAAAGCCTTTTTTTAGGCTATTTTCATCAAAAAACGAATAGAAAAGCACAATACAACGATTCAAAACTCCTTATAATTGCGAATCGTATAAAAAGTCCCGTTAAATCTCATAAATACTTAAACGACAAAACTATTGCCACAAAAATCTGACATTAAAAACACTCAACAAAAAGGAAAAGAAAAATTTTTTTCAAAAAAAAAGTGAAAATAAAATTTGTTAAATAAAAAATTCGTTATATTTGCGTTCGTGGTTGCATGTTCAAGCCCTTGAAAAACACAGTTTGAAAAGCACGGCGAACCACACTATGAATTGAAATTAAATATTAATACCATAAAAAATAGCTAATATGGCAAAAATAATTGGTGAAGTCATACAGGTCATCGGACCTGTTGTCGATGTAAGTTTTCCTGAAATCGAAGAGTCTCTACCGCAGATTCACGATGCGTTGGAGATCGAAAGAGAAGGTCAAAGCAACCTCATCATCGAGTGTCAGCAACATATCGGAGAAAAATCAATCCGTACGATTGCGATGGATTCAACTGATGGATTGAGAAGAGGAATGAAGGTTGTCTCTTTAGGACGTGCGATTGCGGTGCCTAAAGGAGAACAGATTAAAGGTAGAATGTTGAATGTCGTAGGTGCTCCTATCGATGGCATGAAAGATTTCCAGACAGAGGATGTCGCTCCAATCCACCGTCCTGCACCAAAATTCGACGAATTGGCAACTTCAAAAGAGATTCTCTTCACTGGTATTAAGGTGATTGACTTGCTCGTACCTTATCTTAAGGGAGGTAAAATCGGTTTGTTCGGTGGTGCCGGTGTAGGAAAGACCGTGCTTATCATGGAGTTGATCAACAACATCGCAAAGGGATACAACGGATATTCAGTATTTGCGGGTGTAGGAGAACGTACTCGTGAGGGTAATGACTTGCTCCGTGAGATGATCGAATCCAATATCGTCCGCTACGGAGACGCTTTCAAAGAGGCGATGGAAAAAGGAGATTGGGATTTGAGCAAGATCGACTACAATGAGTTGGCAAAATCACAAGCAACACTTGTATATGGTCAGATGAATGAGCCGCCGGGAGCACGTTCTTCAGTGGCATTGTCTGGTTTGACCGTTGCGGAGACTTTCCGTGATTCAGGACAAGGAGGTAAAGACATCCTTTTCTTCGTTGATAACATCTTCCGTTTCACTCAAGCGGGTTCTGAGGTATCAGCGTTGTTGGGTCGTCAACCTTCAGCGGTGGGATACCAACCAACCTTGGCAACAGAGATGGGTCAGATGCAAGAGCGTATCACATCAACAAAGCATGGTTCAATCACCGCAGTAGAGGCAGTCTATGTGCCTGCAGATGACTTGACCGACCCTGCTCCTGCGACAACCTTCTCTCACTTGGATGCTACAACCGTGTTGAGCCGTAAGATCGCTGAGTTGGGTATCTACCCTGCTGTGGATCCATTGGATTCAACTTCTCGTATCCTCGATCCAAACATCATCGGAAACGCCCACTACGAGTGTGCGCAAAACGTAAAACAAATCCTTCAAAAATACAAGGAGTTGCAAGACATCATCGCCATCCTCGGTATGGAGGAGTTGTCTGAAGCAGACAAACTTGTGGTGGCTCGCGCACGTAGAATCCAACGTTTCTTGTCACAACCATTCCACGTTGCATCTCAGTTTACCGGTCTTCCAGGTGTCATGGTGCCAATCGAAGAGACTATAAAAGGTTTCAACGCCATCATCGAAGGAGAGGTAGACCACTTGCCAGAGCAGGCGTTCTTGAACGTAGGTTCAATCGACGATGCGATCGAGAAAGGAAAGAAATTGTTGCAACAAGCAGCTGGTTAATAACATTCTTAATCTCTTTCAGTATGAAATTGGAAATTATTTCACCAGACAAATTGGTCTACTCAGGAGAGGTGGATTCAGTGAACCTTCCGGGAACTGCCGGAAAATTCACGATATTGCCTCGCCATGCGGCATTGATTTCTTCCTTGAAGGCAGGTGAAATTACCATTCAAGCGGGAAGCGAGACAACCGTTTTCAAAATAGACGGAGGATTTGCCGAGGTAAAGAATGAAGAAATATCGGTCTGCGTGGAAAATGTTCTAAACTAAAAGAATAATGAACAATTGGGTTACAAAGGCGAGTTGCCTCTTATTTGTGATAATGTTAGCATCTGCGTTGGGGATGAATTATTGCATCGACCAATTTTTCCCGATGTACAGCCAAGTAAACGGCGTACTTTATTTTGTAGCTCTGTTCTTTTCTCTTTTCGGTTTGCTCACGTTTCTATTGCTAAACGATAGAAAGGATGATAGCATCAAATACAGCAGGATGTTCCTTGTGTTAAAAGGCGTTCGATTGTTTTTGTCAGTCGTTGCAGTTTTAATCTATATCGCTGCAAACAGCTCGATGGCAGTGCCTTTCACCATTACATTCGTGATATACTATCTGATATACACAGTGTTTGAGTCTATAATCCTCTTAAAGAATAACAAAAAAGAATTAACAAAATGAGTAACTCTCAAAACAAAACGATCAGTCAAAAAGCGAAAGCTCTTTTCATGACGCTCTGCTTTTTCATGAGTTTTGCCGTTGGAGCATTTGCGTCTCCAGAGGCGGTTGCCTCAGATGCTAAGACCACCGAGCATGCGAAGGAAGAGGGATTTGACATGAAGAAGTTGATTTTCGGACACATCGGGGATGCGTATGACTGGCATATCACCACGGTAAACGGGCATCATATATCCATACCGTTGTTGTGTATCGTTAAGGGACAAAATGGTTGGGATGTGTTTTGCTCGTCCAAACTGGGACATGAGGGGCATTACACAGAGTACAATGGTTACAGAATCGCAGAAGAGGGAGAACCTAATGCAGGAAAAATCATTGAGGTAAGCACAGGAGAACGTCCGTTGGACATCTCTATCACAAAGAATGTGCTTTCTCTCTTTATCAGCTGCGGTCTCCTACTCTGGATATTCCTATCCATTGCGGGCAAATATAAGAAAAACAATAGAACACGCCCTACGGGCATACAAGCTCTATTAGAGCCGTTGATTGTATCTTTGCACGATGACATAATCAAACCAAGTATCGGAAAGAATTATAAAAAATTCTCTTCATATTTGTTGACGGCATTTTTCTTTATATTCCTCAACAACGTATTAGGTATTATTCCTATATTCCCCGGAGGAGCCAACTTGACTGGTAATATCGCAATTACATTGGTTTTAGCTTTGATAACCTTCCTCTTGACCAACATTTTTGGAACAAAGGAGTATTGGAAAGAGATATTATGGCCTGAGGTACCAACTTGGTTGAAATTCCCAATTCCACTCATGCCATTCATAGAGGTTTTAGGTGCTCTCATAAAACCATTTGCCTTGTGTATCCGTCTTTTCGCCAATATGTTTGCAGGACATGTTACCGTATTATCGTTAATCGGTTTGATATTTATGTTCACTTCAGCATTTGGCGCGGCGACAGGAGGAGGCGTATCGATATTATCCGTATTGTTGGTTGTGTTTATGTCATTGCTGGAGTGCTTGGTATGTTTCATTCAGGCATACGTATTCACGATGCTATCGGCAATATTTATCGGTTTAGCACAAGTTGAACCACATCATTCTAAATAAAAAAATAAACGTAATAATAATAAACTAAAAAAATTAAGACTATGTTAAGCATTTTATTAGACGCTGCTGCTGCAGCTGGATTCGCAAAATTAGGAGCTGCAGTTGGTGCAGGTATCGCTGCAATCGGTGCAGGTATTGGTATTGGACGAATTGGTGGCTCTGCAATGGAGGCTATCGGTCGTCAACCAGAAGCTGCTGGTGACATCAGATCAAACATGATTATCGCAGCTGCGTTGGTCGAAGGAGCAGCTATGTTGGCTATCGTTGTAGCACTTTTGGCTATCCTTATGTAATAACCTCTAAAAAGAAGAAGCTATGGATTTATTAACACCAGATTTAGGACTATTGTTTTGGATGGTGCTTAGCTTCCTTATTTTAGCATTCATATTGGGGAAGTTCGGTTGGCCCGTGATCGTCAATATGATAGAAGAAAGAGGTAACTACATCGAGGAGTCGCTCAAAAAAGCAGACGAGGCGAACGCAGCTTTAGCAAACATCAAAGCGGAAAGCGAAAAGCTCTTAGCCGAAGCAAAAAATGAGCGCATCGAATTGTTGAAAGAAGCTAATCGCCAAAAAGACAAGATGATTGAAGAGGCAAAAACTCAAGCTAACATTGAGGCCGACAAAATCATCGAAAACGCGAGAGAGAGCATCCAAATGGAGAAAGACAATGTCGTAAAGGAGATTCGTACTCAAGTCGCTGCCCTATCAGTGGAGATTGCCTCTAAGGTAGTTCGCAAGGAGTTGGGTGACGATAAGAGCCAACGCGACATGATCGAAAAACTTTTGGATGAAGTAAAAATAGCATAATTGTAAGAGCCGATGAATACAGGTAAAATTTCAGCAAGATATGCGAAAGCCCTTTTCTTGTTCGCTGAAGAGAACAAAAAAGAGGATGAGGTATATGAGAATGTGAAGATTCTTTCTAACAGCTTCAAACAAGTCCCAGAATTTTCTGAGACGCTTGAAAATCCTACAATCTCAAAGGAGAAGAAGAGAGAGTTGCTTATCACTGCTGCAGGTACCGAAGTATGCACCGAATTTAGCCGCTTTATAGATTTGGTCATCGAGCATAAACGTGAAGAATACTTCAGAAGCATCTGCTTGGTGTTTCAGGATATGTACAGAAAGAACAAAAACATCATCACCAGCAAACTGATTACGGCTGTCCCAGTCACTCCTGAAGAGGAGGAACGCATGAGACAAACGGTTCAATCGGTCACTCAGGGAAAAATCGAATTTGAAAAGGAGATCGACCCAGACATACTCGGAGGTTTTGTTTTGAACGTAGAGACATATCAGTTGGATGCCAGCCTAAAGAGCCAGTTGCAAACCATCAAGAACAATCTCTTGAGTCGTAACACGGCAGAGGCTTAGCAGACATTAGTATTCATAATTTTAAGAAGGAATTTATTATGGCAATAAAAGCAAGTGAAGTATCCGACGTGCTAAAAATGCAGCTCCAAGACCTTGACACGAAAGTCAAGTTCGAGGAGGTTGGTACCGTGCTGCAGGTTAGTGATGGTGTTGTGCGCATCTACGGACTGCAGAATGCGGAGGCGGGAGAACTTCTCGAGTTCGAGAACGGAATGAACGCCGTTGTGATGAACTTGGAGGAGGACAACGTGGGTGCGGTGTTGTTAGGTCCTACTGACCAAGTCAGAGAGGGTGACACCGTGAAGCGTACCAAGAGAATCGCCTCTATCATGACAGGAAAAGGCATGGTTGGTAGAGTTGTGAATTCCATCGGTCTTCCAATCGATGGACAAGGTCCAATCAAAGGCGAGTTGATCGAAATGCCATTGGAGAGAAAAGCTCCGGGCGTTATCTATCGTGAGCCGGTGAAACAACCTCTCCAAACAGGTTTGAAAGCTATCGACGCGATGATTCCTATCGGACGTGGACAACGTGAGTTGATCATCGGTGACCGTCAGACAGGAAAGACTGCTATCGCAATTGATACAATCATCAATCAAAAAGAGGCTTACCTTTCAGGAAACCCTGTTTATTGTATCTATGTCGCTGTAGGTCAAAAGGGTTCTACTGTTGCAAATATCGTAAACACCTTGAAGGAGCATGGTGCGATGGATTACACCATCATCGTATCGGCTACTGCTTCTGACCCAGCTGCGATGCAATACTACGCACCTTTCGCAGGTGCTGCCATCGGAGAGTATTTCCGTGACCAAGGTATGCACGCATTGGTGGTTTACGATGACTTGTCAAAACAGGCGGTGGCTTATCGTGAGGTATCCCTCATCTTGAAGCGTCCTTCTGGACGTGAGGCTTATCCGGGTGACGTGTTCTACCTCCACTCTCGTTTGTTGGAGCGTGCCGCTAAAATCATCGGAAACGATAACGTGGCTGCTCAAATGAATGACCTTCCTGCCTCTTTGGTAGGAAAAGTGAAAGGTGGTGGTTCATTGACCGCACTTCCAATCATCGAGACTCAAGCTGGTGACGTATCTGCTTATATCCCTACCAATGTGATTTCCATCACCGACGGACAGATATTCTTGGAAACCAACATGTTCAACGCTGGTATTCGTCCGGCTATCAACGTGGGTATCTCAGTGTCTCGTGTGGGTGGTAGCGCACAGGTTAAGGCGATGAAGGCTATCGCAGGTACATTGAAAACCGACCAAGCTCAATACCGTGAGTTGGAGTCGTTCACCAAGTTCGGTGGAGACATGGATGCCGTTACGAAGATGACAATCGACAAGGGTGTGAGAAACACCGAATTGTTGAAGCAACCTCAATATACTCCATATCCGGTGGAGCATCAGATTGCGGTTATCTACTGCGGTACTCAAGGTATCTTGAACGTGTTGCCGGTTGACAAAGTCCACGATTTCGAGAAGATCTATATCGAAAGATTGGAACACCTTCACAAAGAGGATGTCTTGGCCAACTTGAAACAAGGTAAGATTGATGATAACATCAAGGCAATCTTGAAGAGAGAGGCTGAGGTTGTGATCGAACAAATTCAAAAAGAGGCTTAAAACATGGCATCATTAAAAGAAGTAAAAGCAAGGATTGGTTCCGTAAACTCTACAAAGAAGATTACGGGAGCAATGAAGATGGTCTCTTCTGCAAAATTGAAGAAAGCCCAAATGGCAATCGAGAACATTTTGCCTTACCAGAACCGTCTGAATGGCATTTTAGAGAGTTTCTTAGCAACAGAAACAGATTTCAAATCTGATTTTTCTGCTGTCAGAGAGATCAAAAAAATGGCGATCGTAGTTTTTTCTTCTAATTCAAGCCTTTGTGGTGCTTTTAACTCCAACGTAATCAAGGAGATGAACATAGAGGTACAAAATGCCCTTAAAAACGGCATTGAGGTAACCCTCTACCCTATAGGAAAAAAGGTGAAAGAGGCTGCTCAAAAATTGACGCAAGTCGAAAAGGTCGACATCGACCAAGAGTTGGCAGACCACCCTACTTTTGAGGGTTCTTGTTCCATCACCAACGAATTGATGGCTAAATTCTTGAACAAAGAGTATGATAAGGTGTTATTGATTTATCATCACTTGAAGAATACCGCCGTTCAGAAATTGACCAAAGAGACGTTCCTCCCGATTGATTTGGAGACGAAAAAAGGTAGTGCTGAGAACATCAGCGGAGATTTCATCGTTGAGCCAAACAAGGCTGAAGTTTTGGAAGCTCTTTTGCCGAAAGCACTGAGAACCAAAGTGTACGCATGCCTTTTAGACTCTAATGCGTCTGAGCATGGTGCGCGTGTCGTTGCTATGCAGGTTGCTACGGATAATGCAGATCAATTGATTAGCGAATTGACCGTCTTGTACAACAAGACCCGTCAGCAAGCAATCACCAGTGAGTTGCTCGACATCGTAGCAGGAAAAGCCGCACAGCAATCGAATTAGAATGTAAAAATCCAATACTAAGCGAATGAGTACCCCATGTGAGTATTCATTCGCTTGTTTTTATCCACTAATTATCGAAAAATGAGTTCAATATTAGACCTGAAACCAGAAAAACTTTGGTTTTATTTTAACGAGATATGCAATATCCCCCACCCGTCAGGGAAAGAGGGGAAAATCAGCCAATATCTGGTGAATTTCGGAAAAAAACTGAATTTAGAAACCTCCTCAGACGAAGTAGGAAATGTCCTAATCAGGAAACCTGCATTTAAGGGGTATGAAAATGCCCCCACCGTCATCCTACAGTCTCACATGGATATGGTTTGTGAAAAAAACGAGGGTACGGTTCATGATTTTGAGAAAGACCCTATCAAAACCTATATCGACGGAGATTGGGTGAAAGCGGAAGGCACGACCTTGGGCGCAGACAATGGTATCGGAGTGGCGGCAATGCTCGCAATATTGGCGGACAACACGTTGAAACATCCTGCTTTAGACTGCCTCTTCACAGTGGATGAAGAGAGGGGGCTGACTGGTGCGCAACATGTTTGCGCTGACTGGCTAAAAGCACCGCTCTTGCTGAATCTGGATTCAGAAGATGATGGCAAATTCTGCATCGGATGCGCAGGTGGTATCGACACCATCGCCACTTTCAACCTGAAGAGAGAGGAGCGTCCAGAAAACTCCCTCTCGTTCAATATCACAGCAAAAGGGTTAAAAGGTGGACACTCAGGTGAAGACATCAACAAAGAGAGAGGTAACGCCATCAAAATCATCAGCCGATTTTTATGGTCTCAAAACAAACTATACCCCATCACCCTACAATCCTTGCAGGGAGGAAACCTCCACAATGCGATTCCTCGTGAGGCAAGTTTCAATTTTGTGATACCTTTCAACCAAAAAGAGGAGCTGAGAAAAAACCTCAACCTCTTCATCACAACGCTCAACGAAGAGTTTCCGAATGAGCCAGAACTCTCCATCTCTTTGGAAAGCCACTCGAACGACCAATCGGACGTTATTAGCAAAAAGCAAAGCGATCAACTGCTCTATGCCCTCTTCGCCTGCCCTCATGGTGTCATCAGTATGAGCAAGGAGATTGAGAACCTGCCCGAAACCTCCACCAACCTCGCCTCCGTAAAAATGCCAGACGACCTCACATTGATAGTTTCAACAAGCCAAAGGAGTTCGGTAGAAAGCAAGAAGCATGAAATCAAAGACCGTGTCGAGGCGATTTTCGCATTAGCAGGAGCAGACAAAATAACACACAGCGACGGATACCCCGGTTGGAAACCCAACCTGCAATCTAAAATCAAAAAGATTGTAGTAGAGGCATTCTACAAACTGTTCAAAGAAGAGGCTACCGTCAGTGCTATTCATGCGGGATTGGAATGCGGTCTGTTTTATGAAAAAAATCCGAAACTGGACATGATCTCCATCGGACCAGACATTTTCGACAACCACTCCCCTTCTGAAAAATGCAAAATCTCAAGTGTGGAGAGGTTCTGGTTACACACAATTGAAATCCTTGAAAATATCCACTAAGGTTTCTTCCCCTAAATATATTTTCTAAAAGCGATTTCTATAAATTCATCGCTTCTAATTAAGCAAAGTATAAATCAAAGGGAACGAGCTTTTCGGAACTTTTTGAATTTATAGAACTAAACAAAACCATTTTAGAAACAAAATCATGGTTTCTAAAATGGTTTGTGATTTTTTACCACATTTAAACACATTTTAACTTACCAATACAAATCTCCAATCTTCTACGAGTAAAATATCAAATAATACACCACAAAAAAGACATAATAGATTTCATTACGATTCAACTAAAAGCAAAAAACAAACTCTTAATATTTTCTATTTCAATAAATTATTTTTACATTTGCCGTACTGAACAAAAAAGGAAAACTGAATTTATAATTATAATTACTGTGTAACATCCTAAATTTAATCTTATGAGAAACGTATGCTTTTCATTCTTGTTGTCATTGTTGTCAATGATTACATTTGCTCAAGCACCGGCTGGTTCTCCTGTAGCCATTAACGGTAAGTTAAAGGTCATGGGCACCCAAATGGTAAATGAGTGTGGAAAACCGGTACAATTGCGTGGTATGAGTACCCACGGTCCACAATGGTTCGAAAAATGTTATTGCGAAGAGGCAATGGATGCCCTTGCCTATGATTGGGGGATTTCAGTGTTCCGTATCGCCATGTATTTCACCACCAAGGACAATGGATATTTGTCCAACAAAGACAAATGGAAAAATTGGATCGACACTTATGTGGACTATTGCGGAGAGAGAGGTATCTACTGCCTCATCGACTGGCATGTGCTGAACCCGGGCAACCCCAACGACTACATCAACGACGCAAAAGAGTTTTGGTCTTACATGTCACAAAAACATGCCAACAAAAAACATGTCCTTTATGAGATCTGCAACGAGCCAAACGGCAACAGCGGAAATTGGGCGAATGTGAAAAAATATGCGAACGAAATCATTCCGCTCATCAGAAAAAACGACCCAGAAACAATCATCATCGTAGGAACTCCGACTTGGAGTCAGGATGTGGACATTGCCTCAAAAGACAAGTTGCAATACGACAACATCATGTACACCCTACATTTCTACGCAGGCACACATAAACAATACCTTAGAGATAAGGCGCAAACCGCTCTCAACAACGGAATTGCAATCTTCGCTACTGAATTTGGCACAAGTAGTGCAAGCGGTGACGGCTCATACAGTCCAGAAGAGACAAAGACTTGGATCAATTGGCTGAATGAAAGAAAAATCAGTTGGGCAAGCTGGAGCTTTGCTGATAAAAACGAAATCTCCGCTGCTCTCGCACAGAATGCTTGCAGAAATAAACAATGGAATAACACCTCTACCTCAGGAACTCTTATCAAGAGTCTGATAACCCAAAACCCTTTCGTTTATGAAACTTGCGAGGGTGCGAACAATCCAGAAGACAACAACGGGGGAAATAACAATAATGACAACCCGACTCCGGATAATCCAAATGACAATAACGGAGGTAATAATGATGACAACAACGATGATGATAATAACGGAGGTAATGTCACCTATCCATCTTTGGTAAACACAATCTCCGCAAATTCGGTATACCGAATCATCAACAAAGAGAGCGGAAAGGCGATGACTGCAGAGTCTGGTTCTCTTATTCAAAAGACAAGGGATGCCAATAACAAAAACCAACTCTTTGAGGTTACGGCAAATGGTTCTAACTTCAAATTTGTCAGTGCGGATAAAAACAATATGACCAACAAATATAATCCAAATGACAATGCGGACATTCTATTGCAAACGCCAAATCAATATGACAACAGCGAAATCTGGGAAGTGACAAAAGTGGCAGACAATGTTTGGTTCCGAATCAAAAACACCACTGCACAGAACAACACTTCTTGCATACAAGCCAATAGTTCAACCAACAACATGGTAAAACAGGCGACATGGAACAACCATGACTCTCAAATGTGGGGTTTTGAACTTGTTCCAACCAATGGAAGTGACGTGACAAATATCGCCTACGCTGATATTAACGTCGTTCCGACCCTCGTTGAAGATGTTTTCATGGTGACTGGGGAGAACTTCTCTTCTGTATCGGTCTCTTCTATTGCAGGTACTCCACTCCGCTCATTTGATAAATCCGACGAATATTATGTGGGAGACCTTCAAAGCGGAATGTACATCGTTAATATCATAGAAGATGGAAGAATCATTAAAAGATTTAGCATTTTGAAACAATAATGATATAGACTGTTCTGAAAAATAAAAATTAGACATCCTTAATGAAGTCGTCGGTTATTCGGCGACTTCATTCTTTTTTAGGAGACTTCATAACACCACTCTACACATTTACGAACAACACACGAAAACAGGTTATACAAATTCACGAACTACCTACACCCGACAAACACTTTTTCTTCTTTCAAGACTTCCCCTGATTCGCCATAGTGACGAACCACATAACAACCTTGTGGCAAATTTTGTAGTAAGCCATCCGATAAATTGTCTGAATGGACGATTTTGTGCAACCTACCGGACAGATCAAAAACATAAACACGACGAACAAATTTCTGCTCTAAAGCAATCACCTCTTCTGATGAGGTCAAAGCCTCTTCCATCTTTTTTATCTCCGTTTCCAACCATGGCAAATGAACAGAAAACCATTCATTCACCGCACTATAGTTGGTATAAGCCTTGCTATAATTTTTATAATCTATTTGATAGGCATATTTCCGACTCTGATCGATGGCTTCCCGATAGTTGAAAAAAAGAGAATCTGCGACATGAAGACACTCTTCTTCGACAACATCTTTCACCTCATTCCATTTTTTCACATAAGCCTCGACAAACACAGGAAAACGAAATAACTCTCCATAATAAAAAAGAGGATTGTCATCACCATGTATTTTACTCCATTTATATTTTAATTGATAAATATGCAAACTGGTGTCGAAGTCCCATAGAGGTCCCATTTTCAGTTTTGTATCGAGTGTCGTGTCTTTTTTCAGAACATACATATTAGAACCGCCTGCGTCGAATGTTCCCAAAATATCATGCGCCAACACCCATGCGGCGAATGACTCTACATCAATCCATTTTTCTATATCACCCCCCGATTTTAGTTCTGCCTCAAATCCTTCTATATACTTTTTGATATAATCTAAACGTGCAGAATCCAAATCCTGCATTTCGGGATACTTAAAAGTCCACCCCATGGCGGAATGGAGACCGGTTTGAAACGTGGTGTCAGTTTCAGTCCACCAATAAGCATCGTTATTCAGTATATAACCACTTTTTGAGACTTCAGACTTTAGATTCCCCCTCTCTATCATTTCCGAAAGTATATAGAGTCCTAAATATCTTCCATTCAAAAAAACATTCACATATTGATAATCTGGCATCCACTCTATACCACAAATATTTGCGACACAGTTTCCGATTGGACGATTAAAACTTTTTGAAGCAGCAGAATTTAACAACAAAAAATCTTTATTGCTTTTCACGTTTTTCCCTGTGAAAAGATTCGCTTTCTTTTCTAATTTGATCTTATAAGATGGATTTGTACAGAGCGCACTGGCATTACCTCTTACTCTAATTTTCCCTCCGGTAGAGTCTTTCATATAGTCGCCACTATCATAAATCAATGAATCTCCCAATGTGACATAAACTCTACCTTTAACATACTCATTATTTTGGATGGAAGCACCAAAACACCCTTCTGGTGGGTAAATTTCTTCAAAAGGAGGAACGACACTATCAACCGTTAAAAGATGAACAAGAGGAAATCCGACACTCCTAAGGTCAGTTTCTTTGGGCAATCCCAAAACTTTAGGGATTATCAACCCCAAGAGTACTACCAGACCAATACCGATCTTATTCATTTATCAAAAAATTAATGGCGAGGGAATCCCCCCGCCAAATTCCACATTAAGAAAATCCTCTAAGGATTAACCGAAATCTATCTCGAAGCGTTTATTTGAATCCGAGTCATCCTTCTTAATCTCTGAAGTTATAACTCCATTTTCAGAGTTATTGTTGATGAAGTTTATCACCTCATCCATTCCATTTCTGAACTTCTCGAAATCTTCTTTGTACAAAAAAATCTTGTGTTTTTCGAAAGAAACCTGCGAAGACTCTTCCCCCACAAACTTTTTTTTACTCTCTGTAATCGCAAGAAAAAACTCATTCTTACGGTTACGCTTCACATCTAAATAATAGATACGCTTCCCTGCCTTAATGGCTTTCGAATAAACAATCTCCTGATCTCGTTTATCCGTTTCAACAAAATTCTTTTCGTCTTCCATACGCATTCCTTTTTTTACGACCTCGTCAAAAACGAAATCGTTCAAATGTATTGATTTTTTTTTTCAATACAAAATATAATGCGTACTTTTTATATAAATTAACAAAAAAAATTTTTTATCTAAAACAAGAAAAAAATTTCAGTCTCCTTGCCCAATCTTCAAATCTTCTTCTCATCGGAAACGTTTTTCTCAACTGAAATCTTCTGAAATTCTCAGCGGACTCTCATCATGTAGTTTACAATCCTCTGATGAATCTCTTCTTTGCTCAAAAATCTCATTTCATCATCATAGCATTGAATGTCGACAATACGCTTTTCACTTTCCATCAATCCGATATACTCCTGATATACAGCTTTTTGAAAATCCAAAGCATTTTCATGAATATCTTCCTTTCCTGCTAAATAATCTCGCTCGTCTCCCGTTCGTTCTTGCGTCAGTGTTTTTCTTACTGCTTCAAACGGCACATTCAAGAAAAAAGAAAAATCTGGTTCTGGCAAATTGTTTTGCATAAACTCAAAATCAATGATCCACTCCTTCAATCTCTGCTTCTCTTCTGGGTCTGACAATTTAGCACACTGATATGCGACATTTGAATAGACATACCTGTCGGCTATCACCACCGCCCCTTCGTATAACCATCGTTTGATTTTCTCAACGTGTTCCAAACGATCGTTCGCAAAAAGGAGAGCCACCAACTTAGGATGCACGGTTTCCAACGTGCCATATTCCCCACGAAGAAATTCGGCAATCATCGTACCATAAACTCCTTGATTAACCATCGGGAAATGAATGTATTCGCAACGACGCCCCTGCTCTTCAAAATGCGCTCTTAACAAGGACAGCTGCGTTGATTTACCGCAGCCATCCAAACCCTCTATGACAATAAAATTGCCTATCATATCTTCTCTATTTGAAAAAAATCACTCTGCTTCTGCCTCGTAACCAACTGGGTGGGACAAAATCGCTTTCGCATTAGGAAGCCCTAACAACTCAACGATTCCCGGTCTGTCTATATTTCCACAAGTAACAGTCGCCAACCCAGATGCAGAAGCATACAAATAGATGTTCTGAGAGATAAATCCGGCATCTGTTGCAGAATAGAATTGCTTTGCCTCATCATCAAAACCATCCATCTTGTTGAAATCCGCTACGATAGAAACCGATACGGGAGCAACGATAAACGCTCCTTGCTTACCAGCCTTGTCTCGGAAATCTCCCACTTTGACCAATTTCAAAGAGTGGCTCGCTGCCTGATAGTAATAGATCGCAGCTGGAGTGAACAGATAGACATCCATCTCTTGCGCATTTCTTGCAGTTGGAGCAGTTCTTTTTCCATCCTCACGGTTTGCTCCACAAGCACACCACAACAAATCGGAAATTTGCTGGTCTGAGAGATTCTTGTCAGAAAACTCACGGATAGTGCGACGATTTTTCAACGCATCGGATATTGTAACACCATTCAAGTCGGATGGCGGCAACAAAGCAACTGAGTCTTGTGTAGAGGCACAAATCTCATAAGTAGCCTCCGCAACTGCTACGGCACTGTTCTCCGCCTTAACACAAGTCTCATTTTTTGCATTTTCTCCAACATTTTGCTTACATGAGAAAATGGACAATGCGACAATAGCCACCACTGTAAAATTCAAAATTCTTTTCATATTTTTCTAATTTGATTTTTCTTCACAATTTTTCTTCTTTCTTCCTGAGATAAAAAGATAAGCGACAAACACGATGAAAATAATGATACCAGCCCAAACAAGATAAGGCTTGTACTCCATAAACTTATCCATCAACTGATCTTCTGGCACGACTGAGTGAAGGAACCAACCGATTAACGCCAAAATAAAATTCCACGCACCCGCACCAATAAAGGTGAACAACATGAATGAAGGCAAATTCATCTTTGCCAAACCCGCTGGAATGGAAATCAACTGACGAACAGCAGGCACCAACCTTCCGATCAGTGTAGAAGAGACTCCATGCTCACGGAAATAGTCTTCCGCATGCACGATCTTCTCCTTTGACAATAGACATAAACGTCCGATTTTGCTATCTGCAAATTTGTAGATGATAGGACGACCTAACCAATATGCAAGAAAATAATTGATCAACGCACCTACCAAAGCACCTACCGAAGCAGACAAGACCACTCCCCAAAAACTCAAATCACCTGCAGCAGCCTTATAAGCAGCGGGAGGGACTACAATCTCCGACGGGAATGGTATAAACGAACTCTCAATCGCCATCAACAATGCGACCGTCCAATAGTTCAGATTATCAAGACACCACTGAATTATTTCAAAAGACTCCATAAAAACTGAAAACAAAAAGCCAGCAAGGAACGTTCTGCATAAAGCAGAAACGTCCGTACCGGCTTCATTTTATTTGATTTTTACAAAACAATCAGACGACCTTCATTATTTGTTGATGCGCGCTTGGATTGCTTCTGTCTCCTTCTCGTAACCTGGCTTGCCCAACAAAGCGAACATGTTTTTCTTGTAAGCCTCAACACCCGGTTGGTTGAATGGATTAACACCCAACAAATATCCGCTGATACCGCAAGCCTTCTCAAAGAAGTAGAACAACTGTCCGATGTAGAACTCGTTCAATGAAGGCAAGTTGATATGCAAATTAGGCACTTGACCATCAATGTGAGCCAAAATCACTCCCAACTCTGCCATCTTGTTAACCTCATCAACTCTTTTTCCAGCCAAGAAATTCAATCCGTCAAGATTATCAGCATCTGCAGGGACTTCCAATTTCTTGTTTGCTCTCTTGATAGAGATAACGGTTTCGAAGATAGTGCGTTCACCCTCTTGAACCCATTGTCCCATTGAGTGGAGGTCTGTAGAATAATCCACTGCAGCAGGGAAGATTCCCTTCAAATCTTTTCCTTCTGACTCTCCGTAAAGTTGCTTCCACCACTCACCAATGTAGTGCAATTTTGGGTGGTAATTAACCAAAATCTCGATTTTCTTTCCCTTTTGGTACAACTCATTACGAACGGCAGCATATTGAGCTGCAGGGTTCTTTGAGAACGGAACATCAACACCACATTGCTTTTCCATTGAAGCAGCACCTGCAACCAATTTCTTGATGTCAAAACCTGCCACTGCGATTGGCAACAATCCAACTGGAGTCAACACAGAGAAACGTCCTCCTACATTATCAGGAATCACGAAAGTCTTGTAACCCTCTTGAGTAGCCAACTTACGCAAAGCACCCTTAGCAGCGTCTGTTACTGCAACAATTCTCTTTTGTGCCTCAGCCTTACCAACTTGCTCCTCCAATTGAGTCTTCAAAATACGGAACGCCAAAGCAGTTTCAGTAGTCGTACCAGACTTTGAAATGTTGATGATACCGAATTGTTTTCTGCGCAAGAAAGAAGAGAGTTCTGCCAAATAATCTTCACTGATATTGTTACCAGCATAAACAATAGCAGGATTCTTCTTGCTTTTTTGGAATGCAGCGAAAGAGTTTGACAATGCGTCGATCACTGCACGAGCTCCTAAGTAAGAACCTCCGATTCCTGCAACAATGACAACGTCGCAACGCTCTCTCAAATCATTTGCAGTAGCGATGATCTCATTCATGAAATCCTCTGTGATAGAAGACGGCAAAGTCAACCAGCCCAAGAAATCGTTACCCAAACCAGAACCCTCGTGCAACATCTTATTGCACTCTTTCACTTTTGCCTCATAGGCATTAACACTTTGCTTTGAAACGAAAACAGAATCACAAACAAAAGCGTTTTCAATGTTTAATTTAATATTCTCCATTTGATATATATTTTACGCAAAATTTATCTCATTAAATCACTTAAAACCTTGATCTCGATTGCAGGAGAGACTCTTCCGTAAAGGATATTATACATGGCGTTCAGTATCGGCATATTCACCTGAAAATCCTTGTTTATCTCATAAACGCACTTTGTACCATAATACCCTTCCGCAATCATCTCCATCTCCATTTGAGCAGTCTTGACGGAATAACCTTTACCCAACATGGTTCCGAATGTCCTATTTCGGCTGAAACGTGAATAGGAGGTTACAAGCAAGTCTCCTAAATAGGCAGACTCGTTGATGTTCCGCTGTTTCTCGTCTACAATGTTCAGAAACCTGTTCATCTCCTGAATGGCGTTAGAAATCAACACCGCCTGAAAATTATCTCCATATTTCAGACCATGACAAATGCCTGCCGCTATAGAATACACATTCTTCAAAACGGAAGCATATTCCAAGCCAAAGACATCATCGACCACCGATGAGCGCACAAAATAGCACTGCAACAAATCGGACACGATTTTAGCATTGTCCCTACAATAACCGCCAACCATCAAATAGGTAAGATGCCCCATCGCAACCTCCTCTGCATGAGAAGGACCGGAAATCACCAATAGATTCTCTTCTGGCACATCATATACTCGCTTGAAATACTCCGAAACCGGAAGGTTCTCATCTGGCACAATACCTTTTATCGCAGAAACGACAATCTTGTCTCTCAACGAGGCTGTCAGCTTTTGCAAATGCAACTTCATGAAAGGAGACGGCGTAGCAAACACCAATATATCGGATGTCTCCACAACATGATTTATATCTGACGAAAAATCAATGTTGTCGACATCAAACTGGACTGTCGAGAGGTATGAAGGATTATGCCCGTATTTCTTAAACTCCTCAATCTGATCATCTCTCCGCATATACCATGCAATCCTTCTATTCTTCTGAGTCATCAGAATCTTAGCTATTGCAGTAGCCCAACTACCGCCACCCATCACCGCCACCTTAGGCGTATTTTCTGCACAAAATCCCATTTCGTAGATTACTCGTTAGTCTCCTCTTTTGCCTGCGCTTTCTTCTCTGGTTTCATCTGAGGGAAGAAAAGAACCTCTTGAATAGTAGTCTGGCCAGTCAACAACATAGTCAATCGGTCGATACCGATACCAATACCCGAGGTCGGAGGCATTCCATATTCCAATGCGCGAACGAAATCATGGTCGATAAACATCGCTTCGTCATCACCTTTTTGAGAAAGTCTCAACTGCTCCTGAAATCTTTCCATCTGGTCAATCGGATCATTCAACTCCGAATAGGCGTTCGCCAACTCCTTTCCATTCACCATCAATTCAAAACGCTCGGTCAAGCCCGGTTTTGAACGGTGCATCTTGGTCAATGGCGACATCTCCACCGGATAGTCTGTAATGAATGTTGGCTGGATGAACGTTCCTTCGCAAAACTCACCGAAGATCTCATCAATCAATTTTCCTTTTCCCATTGAAGGCTCAACCTCCATTTTGAGTTCCTTGCAAATCGCTCTGATTTCATCTTCCGATTTTCCCTCCAAATCATATCCGGTCTTCTCTTTGATGGCATCCAAGATGGAGATTCTCTTGTATGGAGCTTTGAAACTGATCACATTGTCTCCCACCTTCGTCTCACTACAACCATTGGCTGCGATACAAATGTTCTCCAGCAACTTTTCTGTGAAATTCATCATCCAGTTGTAGTCTTTGTACTGCACATACAACTCCATGCAGGTGAACTCAGGGTTATGGGTCTTGTCCATTCCTTCATTACGGAAGTTCTTTCCTATCTCGAAAACGCCCTCGAAACCTCCGACGATCAGACGCTTCAAATACAACTCTGTCGCAATTCTTAGGTATAGGTCGACATCCAAAGTATTATGATGAGTGATGAACGGACGAGCTGCCGCACCACCTGCCAACGACTGAAGCGTTGGAGTCTCCACCTCCGTATACCCCGCTGCATCCAACTGGTCTCTCAATGACTTGATGATACGAGAACGTTTGAGGAAAATATCTTTAACACCGTCGTTCACAACCAAATCGACACAACGTTGGCGGTAACGCAATTCAGGATCATCAAAAGAGTCGTAAGCCACCCCATCCTTATACTTGACGATAGGAAGCGGACGAAGAGATTTTCCCAACACAGTCAACTCCTGCGCATGAACTGAAATCTCTCCCATCTGGGTGCGGAACACATAACCCTTGATTCCTACAAAATCTCCGATGTCCAAAAGTTTTTTGAAAACGACATTGTACATGTCCTTGTTTTCATCAGGACAAATCTCATCGCGTGAAATGTAAATCTGAATACGACCTTTGCTGTCCTGTAACTCCATGAAAGAGGCTTTCCCCATGATGCGGCGCAACATGATACGTCCGGCAACTGTCACCTCCCTTTGTGGGGCATCATCTTTGAATTCTGCCTTAATGTCTTTTGAATACGCTGTAACAACATATTCCGCAGCTGGATATGGATCAATCCCCATATCTTTCAAAGCCTGCAGACTCTTACGGCGGAGCACTTCCTGCTCGCTCAATTCTGAAACATTCATCTTAAAAAATTTATATTTTTATTTCTTATTTCTACATCAATCGTCACCTCTCCTCCTAATTTCAGAATCAGTTTTGAGATAACTTCGGCAAATGTACATAAAAAAACAAAAATATATTGTACCTTTGTGGACCAATTATAAAACTAATATGTATTTCTTTGCTTTGAAATGCATATTTACGACAATTTTTAAGTAAAAAACATGAAACTAAAAACATTTGTTTTCAACCAACTACAGGTTAACACCTACTTACTGACGGATGAAACCACTGGGAATACCATCGTGATTGACCCGGGATGTTCAAATCCAAAGGAAAAGGAGTTTTTTGCCCAGTATGTTGCTGAAAATGGCTTAAATATCAAAAAGGTACTGAATACGCATTTGCACTTTGACCATATCTATGGCAACAGATTTATACAAGAGAGATTCGGTGCTGGGGCATTCGGTGCAAAGGAAGACCGTACATTCATCAACCATTTCACCGACCTTCTCACAATGTTCGGAATGCCGGAGGACGAAGAGGCTCTTCCTCTCGAAGGCTATCTGACGGGAGGAGACATCATCAAGGAGGGGGAAATAGAGTTGGAAGTGAGGGCTGTACCCGGTCACTCTCCGGGTGGACTGGCTTTCTATGAACCGAAAGAGAAATGGGTGTTTGTAGGAGATTGCATCTTGGAGGGTGGAATCGGAAGAACGGATATGCACAAGGGTAATTTCACCACCCTACTTGAAAGTATCAAAACACAGTTGCTCTCATTGCCGGACGAGACTATCGTTTACAGCGGACACGGACGGCCATCAACCATTGGTGATGAGAAAAAACACAACCCGTTCTTACGCGACATCGTATAGTGCGGATTATATAGTGCGGAAGTATATAAGGTGAGTTATAAAAATTCACGACTAAGAAAGAAGTCTTTATTTCAATTTTATATTATATAACAAAAATTTTTTTATCATGAGTTCTTGTTTTAACAATAAACGTTATAAAATGATGGAGGTCAGGGAAGGTGAATATGTCCCTGATATGGAAGATGATTTTCCAGAAGACGACCCATTTGTACATAAACTTGTTTATGAAACACTTTACAATGAGGTGTTTGATGAAAACTACCCCTATTTGGACAACTCTTTAAAGTGGAAGATTCAGCACTGGTTGTGTCTTCTACAAGCTCATTTGATCTGCTTTTGGGTGAATCCGTTGATATTCGGCCTGCGAATCAAGGGAAGAGAAAATCTGAAGAAGTATAAGAAGGAACTGGAAAATGGTGCTATCACCATTTGTAACCATGCCTACCGTTGGGACTTCCTTGCTGTATGGCAGGCTTCTAAACAACTTAGATTGTGGTACCCTGCTTGGGCGGACAACTTCCAGACAAAGGAGCGCGACAACATGAGAGGAACCGGTGGTATCCCTGTTCCTAAAAGTATGGGCGGACTGAAAAAGTTCAACCTCGCATTTGATACCCTTCATGAGACGAAAGAGTGGTTCCACGTCTTCCCAGAGGAGTGCAGATGGAACAACTACAAACCTCTTCGTCCTTTCAGAAAAGGCGCTTTCATCTTCTCTTATAAGTATAAAAGACCAATAGTGCCTATGGTCATAAGTTATCGTCCAAGAACCGGAATCTATAAGTTCTTCGGAAAGGATCCGCTCTATACAATCACCATCGGAGAACCCGTTTTCCCTAATCTTGACATGCCACGAAATGCGGCGGTCGACGACCAGAGGGAACGCGCCCATGCTCAAATGGAGAAGATGGCGGGAATCATCAAAAACCCATGGCCAGCAATCCAACCTAACGATAACGGGTAAAGCTATTTCTAATGATTGTTTGCATAGCCGAGAAACCGAGTGTGGCGAGGGAAATCGCCGCAGTGTTGGGTGCGCGTTCAAAACGAGACGGGTACATCGAAGGAAACGGATACCAAGTCACTTGGGTATTCGGTCATCTTTGTACACTTAAAGAGCCTCACGAATACAATCCGCAATGGAAACGGTGGAACATCGCAGACCTTCCATTGATTCCCCAACGCTTTGGAATCAAACTCATTGAAAACGACGGCTCTATCAAACAATTCAAAATCATCGAAAGCCTCGTCAAAAATGCAGAAAGCGTCATCAACTGCGGGGATGCCGGACAAGAAGGAGAACTCATCCAACGATGGGTGTTGCAAAAGGCTGAATGCAAATGTCCTGTGCAGCGTCTTTGGATCTCATCCTTGACAGAGGAAGCCATCAGGGAAGGTTTTGAAAAACTTCGTCCGCAATCTGATTTCGACAAATTGTATGAAGCCGGAGCTATGCGTGCCATCGGAGATTGGTTATTGGGCATGAACGCCACACGAATCTACACGCTACGCTACGCACAAAACAAACGGGTGCTTTCCATCGGAAGGGTACAGACACCGACGCTCGCCCTTGTCGTGAAAAGACACTTGGAGATACAAAACTTCAAACCGGAGAAATATTGGGAACTGAAAACGGTCTACCGAGACACCCAGTTTTCCGCCACAAAAGGAAAATTCACATCACAAGAGGAGGGGCTGAATTTTTTGGAGACAGTAAAAAATGACGAGTTTGTCGTCACTGAAACCTCCGCAAAAGAGGGGAAAGAGTTTGCTCCAAGATTGTTCGACCTCACCTCTCTGCAAGTGGAGTGCAATAAAAAATTCGGATTCTCTGCGGAAGAGACTTTGAAACTGATTCAGTCGCTATACGAAAAGAAAGTCACAACCTACCCTCGTGTCGACACAACCTTCCTCAGTGATGACATATACCCTAAAATCGGAACCATCATGCAGGGCATCAAAGACTACTCCGCATTGACAGAACCGATTCTAAAGGGAAAAATACCTAAGTCTAAAAAAGTGTTCGACAATTCAAAGGTGACCGATCACCATGCGATCATCCCAACTGGAGTACATCCGATCAACTTGACCGAGGAAGAGAAAAAAGTGTTCGATCTTGTCGCACGTCGCTTTATAGCCAACTTCTACCCTGTCTGTGAAACATCAACAACCACTATCTTGGGAGAAGTGAAAGACATCGAATTTAAAGTTTCTGGCAAGCAGATCCTCAAGCCGGGCTGGAGGGTCGTCTTTGAAAAGAACGGGGAAGAGGAAAAGAATGACGAAGAGAAAACCTTACCAATCTTCGAGAAAGGGGAACATGGACCACACGTTCCGGAATTATCCGAAAAGGAGACTACCCCACCCAAACCCTATACAGAAGCGACACTTCTGAGAGCGATGGAAACAGCAGGCAAACAGATTGAAAACGAAGAACTCCGAGACCTGTTGAAAGAAAACGGCATCGGAAGACCATCAACGCGTGCCAACATCATCGAAACTCTCTACAAAAGAGAATACATGCGCAAAAAAGGTAAAAGCATAGAGGCGACGGAGACGGGCATCGGACTCATCAACCTCATCCAAAACGAACTGCTGAAATCGGCGGAATTAACTGGTCAGTGGGAGAAAAAATTGAGGATGATAGAAAAGAACGCCTTTGAAACCTCCGCATTCCTTTCCGAGCTAAAGGGGATGGTCTGTTCTATCGTCGAAAGCGAGAAATACAGTTACCATAAACGATGACGAGAATCCTATTTTTCATTGGTTTCTTTTTATTAATGTCCGATAAATCCGTTATTTACGAATATGTAACGGGAGGATGTGTAGGGGCGAATCGCATTCGCCCTGTTGCATATCCGCATTCGCCCTGTTGCATAACCGCATTCGCCCTGTTGCATAACCGCAATATTTACCCATGTAAAAAAACGCACCGTCCCAGTCGAAAAAACTGTCACATTGTGACATAAATTTCGATTAGAAAATAAAGAATGTGTGGCAGGAGGAGTAGGTATTTGCAGAAAACTTATATATTTGCAGTCGAAAAACCTGTCACAATGTGACATAAATTTCGAATAGGATGAAAAGGATAGAAAGAGAGAAATATCTGAATGATTTGATTTCATTGATGGGAAATGGTATGATAAAAGTCATAACAGGAATGCGTAGATGTGGTAAATCGTATCTTTTGTTTGAGATTTTTTCATCATACTTGGAGAGCAATGGGGTGTCATCTGATCATATTATCAAGATTGATTTGGAAGATTACAAGAACAAGGCTTTAAGAAATCCAGATAACATTTACAATTATGTGGAGAGCAGCATCACAGACGATGATACTTATTACATTCTTCTTGACGAAGTGCAAATGCTTGATGACTTTGTTGATGTTCTGAATGGATTCCTGAAAAAACAAAATGTGGATGTTTATGTGACAGGGAGCAATGCAAAATTTTTGTCTAAGGATGTTATTACAGAATTTAGAGGAAGAGGTTTTGAGATGCGAGTATATCCGCTAAGTTTTAGCGAATATATGTCTGTGTATCAAGGCTCGTTGCAGTCCGGTATCAATGAGTACATGTTGTATGGAGGTCTTCCTCAAATCTTGTCATATAATACAGAAGAGCATAAGGCTTTGTTTTTAAAGTCTTTGTTTGCAGAGACTTATATAAAAGATATAAAAGAGCGTTACAACATAAAAAAGGATGACGATTTGGAAGAGTTGATAAACATAGTTGCTTCCGGAATAGGAACACTGACAAATCCGAATAGATTATCCAATACATTCAAGAGTGAAAAGAGATCTTCTATATCGTATGATACAGTAAAGGATTACATAGAATACTTATGCGATTCTTTATCGTTGAAAAGACAGAACGCTACGATGTGAAAGGGAAGAACTATATCAATTCTCTTCATAAGTATTATTTCATGGATTTAGGGTTGCGCAATGCACGTCTAAACTTCAGGCAGTTTGAAAAGACTCATTTGCTCGAAAACCTTATTTACAATGAGTTGAGAATGCGCGGATACAACATAGATGTCGGCGTAGTACCTTCTGTAATAAGGAACAAAGACGGAAACCAACAGCGTGCCAATTATGAAATAGATTTTGTGTGCAATGCAGGCAGCAAACGCTATTATATACAATCGGCATATCGCATGGAGAGTGAAGACAAAATTAAGCAAGAAAAAAACTCTCTGTTAAAAGTTGACGATTCATTTAAAAAGATTATCGTTGTTGGAGATGAAATGCCAGTAACAAGAGATGATAACGGAATCACGATAATTAATATTTATGATTTCTTATTGAAATCTAACTCATTAGAATTGTAGCACTCTGCAATTTTATTTCATACAGTCGAAAAACATGTCACACAGTGACAGTTTTTTCGATTAGAAAATAAAGAATATGTGGCAGGAGGAGTAGGTATCAGCAGAAAACTTGTAAAAACTTGAAGATTTTTGAAGAATCTACAAGAATTTGCATTACATTTGTAGAAAAGAGATATGTATGATAGAGAGTTCGCCTCAGATAGAAAGTGAAATATGGGCAAAGGCTCCACGTCTGTTGGAGAGCCTTGAAGTGAAGTCGTTGGTCGATGAAATCAACGACGGCTATCTGTATTGGTCGGATGTCAAATATAAAAAAACATCAGGCGGTCTCTCTCCTATGCAACTGTGGGCTTGTGTGAAGTTTAGCAGAAAGATTCGTAGCATTAAGGTCTGGGAGAGATATAACATCACTTTCTCTCTGACCAACGCCATGCAAAGGCTGTGCCATGATTTTGACATGAACTTTGGCGGAACTTGGAAAAGCGACTTTATAATACCGAGCAAAAGCAGGGAGCAGTATCTAATTTCGTCGCTGATGGAGGAGGCTATCTCGTCCAGTCAGATGGAGGGCGCATCGACCACAAGAAAAGTGGCAAAGGATATGCTGAGAAAAGAGACCTCGCCCAGAAGTCGTTCCGAGCAGATGATATGCAACAACTACGCTTCGATTCGTTTCATCGTAGAGCATAAGGACGAGCCGCTGACCAAAGAGCTTTTGCTAAAACTCCATTCGCTGATGACCTATAAGACACTTGAGAATGCAAGCGACGAAGGCAGATTCAGAGAAAACGACGATGTGGTTGTGGAACAGAGCATCACTCACGAGGTGGTGCATACACCTCCATCATATACGGAAATACCCGATTTCGTGGAAGAGTTATGCAGATTTTTCAACAGTGATGATGATGCTGTATTTGTGCATCCGATTATCAGAGGCATCATTGTGCATTTTATGATAGCTTATGTGCATCCTTTTGTCGATGGAAACGGCAGAACGGCAAGAGCTTTGTTTTACTGGTACATGCTAAGAAGCGGTTATTGGCTGACTGAATATCTCTCT
>CALFTM010000082.1 GCA_937916355.1 uncultured Bacteroidales bacterium | reverse complement strand
AAAAATCTGCTCTGTCTGATATGTAATTCTACGCATCTAATTTTTGATAATATTGTTTCTGAAAATTGGCTGTGATTAGAAATTAAGAATTTTTTCTACCATAGTATCGAATAGTACGAATTAAATTGTTAGTTTTGTTAAATGATCTAATTTTTTTACTAAAAGAGATAAATAATGAATAAATACAATTTCGTTATTAGATTTTTACTGTTGCTATTGATAATGTTATCAATAGCAATATTGGGGTATTGGATTTTTGCGAAAATCAACATGTTAGATATATTTTATTATCGTATAGAGGTATTTGATTATAACGAGAAAGTAGATTTTGATAGATACGAAATAGAATCTGCGATAGAATTTATAAAGGTCAGTATAAATATGGTCTTACTATGTTCTTTTTTACTAATGTTAGTTTGTGTATATGCATTTTATAAAAGCAAATAGTAACAAATACGTTCCTATAGTCAAGAAGCAAGTGCGATATTAAACAAAAAAACTGAAAAAACGATTTTGGGGAGAATCGAAGTTGAGTTTTTGTCTTGGTCTATCGTTAATTCTGTCGATTATAGACGAAATAATATACTAAAAAAATCTGCTCTGTCTGATATGTAATTCTACGCATCTAATTTTTGATAATATTGTTTCTGAAAATTGGCTGTGATTAGAAATTAAGAATTTTTTCTACCATAGTATCGAATAGTACGAATTAAATTGTTAATTTTGTTAAACGGTCTAATTTCATAGAGCTATTATGCGTAAAATAGAGATGGTCGACCTAAAAGGTCAATACCAGAACATAAAAACTGAAGTGGATGAGGCGTTGCAGTCTGTCATTGATTCCGCCGCTTTTGTGAAAGGGGGGAAGGTGATGGATTTCCAGCGTCATTTGGAGGAGTTTTTGCATGTGCGTCATGTGATTCCTGTTGGGAATGGAACAGATGCACTGATGCTCTCTTTGATGGCATTGGATTTAAAGCCTGATGATGAGGTGATTGTGCCGTCTTTTACATTTATCTCTGCTGCGGAGGTGGTCTCTTTTTTAGGTCTGAAATTGGTGCTGGCAGATGTTGACGAGAACTCTTTTTGCCTTACCGAGGAGAATATCCGTCGTGTGTTGACGGACAAGACGAAGGTGATCATCCCAGTCCATCTTTTTGGACAAAATGCGGATATGTCCGCCATCATGAGGCTGGCAAAGGAACGAGGAATTTATGTGATAGAAGATGCGTGTCAGTCGATCGCCTCAAAATGTCAGTTGGATGATGGTTCATGGAGTTTTTCTGGAACGATAGGAGATTTGGGTTGTACCTCTTTTTTCCCTTCTAAAAATTTAGGATGTTATGGTGATGGAGGTGCGGTCTTCACGAACGACGACGAGTGGGCGGAGCGTGTCAGATCTTTTGCCAACCATGGCATGACTGTGCGATACCACCACGATCGCATCGGTGTCAATTCTCGTTTGGATGCTATGCAGGCTGCTGTATTGGATGTGAAGTTAAACTATTTGAACCAATATACGGAGGCTCGACGAAAGGCGGCAAATTACTATTCGGAGAATTTGAAGGATGTTTCTCAAATAGAGCTACCGACGGTCTCTGCTCATACCACCCATGTTTGGCATCAATATACGATAATGGTACACGATGGGAAGAGAGACGCTTTGCAGGCTTTCCTGAAAGAAGAGGGTGTTCCTTCAATGGTCTATTATCCCATTCCCATTCATCGCCAGAAATCGTATGAAGGGTCGCGTTGTGCGGAGGTTGTTTTGTCCGTCTCGGAAAAGTTGTCGGATGAGGTCTTGTCATTGCCGATGCACACCGAACTTGACGAGGAACAGTTGCGTCATATAGTCGAAACGATAAAAAAATTTTTTCTCGTATGATGAGTGATGAAAAATATTTCGTGCATCCATCTGCAGTTGTTGACGAACCTTGTGAGATTGGACAAGGGACTAAGATTTGGCATTTCTCCCATATCATGTCAGATTGCAAAATTGGTTCAAATTGCAACATTGGTCAGAATGTTGTAGTCTCTCCCAAGGTGGTGCTTGGTGATAATGTGAAGGTGCAAAATAATGTTTCGGTCTACACGGGTGTTATTTGTGAGGATGATGTTTTTTTAGGTCCATCAATGGTTTTTACCAATGTGATAAATCCTCGTGCATTCATTTCTCGAAAGGATGAGTTTCGGACTACCAGAGTTTGCAAGGGAGCCTCGATAGGAGCCAATGCGACGATAGTGTGCGGACATGAAATCGGTGCATATTCACTTGTGGGGGCAGGGTCTGTGGTGACAAAAGATGTGAAACCCTACGCTTTGGTGGTGGGGAATCCTGCCGTTCAGATTGGCTGGGTGAGTGAGTATGGAGACCGACTCGAATTTGATGAAAATGGTTTTGCCCTTTGTGAAAATTCGGGGGAGACATACCAATTGCAGGAGGGTTTCGTTTATAAGATTGAAAAAAAGTAAAAAAGATGAAGAAAATAAAATTCGCAGTTGTAGGACAAGGACATATCGGGAAACGCCATGCAGAGATGGTGCGTCGTAATCCTGATTCGGAACTTGTTGCGGTGTGCGACATTCTTCCAAAGGAGGAGGTCGGTTTGTCTGATGTGGAAGTGCCATATTTCCGCTCGATTGACGAATTGCTAAATGCAGGTTTGGATATTGATGTCGTGAATATCTGCACGCCCAATAAATTTCATGCAGAATATGCAATAAAGGCACTGGATAACAAACATCATGTGGTGTTGGAGAAACCGATCGCTTTGACAAAAAAAGATGCGGAGAATGTTACATTTAAATCGTTGGAGGTTTCGCGCCACGTCTTTTGTGTCATGCAAAACCGTTATTCTCCTCCTTCGGTTTGGTTGAAACAGGTGATGACGGAAAAGTTGCTGGGCGATATTTATATGGTTCAGTTGAACTGTTTTTGGAATCGTGATGAGAGATATTATAAAAAGGGTAATTGGCATGGTACTGCCGATTTGGATGGAGGCACGCTCTTTACTCAATTTTCCCATTTTATAGACATCATGTATTGGCTCTTCGGGGATATATGTAACATCAAAGGAAATTTCCATGATTTCAATCACCAGACCATGACAGATTTTGAGGATAGCGGAGTGGTGACTTTTGATTTTGTCAATGGGGGAATGGGATCGCTAAGTTATTCTACGGCAGTGTGGGATACTAACTTGGAGAGCAGTATCACCATAATCGGACAAAACGGAACGATAAAGGTGGCTGGGCAATATATGAACGAGGTAGTCTACTGCCACATAAAAGATTATGAGATGCCAGAGTTGGCTCCAAGTAATCCTCCGAATGATTATGGAGCTTACAAGGGGTCTGCACAAAACCACCATTATGTGATACAGAATGTGGTGGAGAAATTGAACGACTCGGGTGGCTGCATTACCACAAATGTATTGGAAGGGTTGAAAGTCATCGACATCATAGAGCGGATCTACAATGTGCGCGACGCTCAATGGAAAAAAGCAGGGGGGAAGGCTAACTAAAGTCGAACTCCCCCGCAATGTCTGTTCCGATGGCATCACCCTTATATTCCAATATTTCATTTTTGCCGACACGGTAGGTCGTTTCGTTTTCTGCCAGATGGTTGGGTAGCGCATTAAAGAAATAGAGAGAATCGGAAGGATCTTCACTTTGTGTGTCGACATGGAGAGAGTGTACGTTTCTGTAGATGTGCAGTTCGTCCTTCGCTCTGGTCAGAGCCACATAGAGGCATCGGCGTTCCTCTTCAATCGCATCTTCTCCATTTTCGATCGCCCTTGCCGTAGGGAAGGAAGTGGGGGAGGCTTTCAGAAGATAGCAGTAGGAGGCTTCCAGCCCCTTCGCCGAATGTATGGTCGTGAGGATGCAGCAATCTTTTTCTCCCGACTCACCTTGTTTGACGGTCGTCTCTAATTTGGGGTCTAACACATATTCGGAAACAAATTCGAGTATGCCGTTGGTTCCGATAGCGACCTCCCTTAGTATGTCAAAATCCTGTTTTCTCCAGCTCCACTCCTCTTTGTACAACTCTTTCAGCCTGTTTTCCATTGTCTCCAATGTTTTAGAAATCGCCAAAGAGGGTGAGAATTGCATCTCTTTTATATTTTTAAGCGTTTGGGAGATCTCCTCTTGCAGTCCGCATCCCGAAAGTTTATCGAGGCAATCGTCCAACGACTCTTCTCCGATCACATTGTTGATGATTTTACTGGCGGAAACTTCTCCAATGCCTTTCCATAGAAGCAAGTATCTCATCCAAGCCAGTTCGTCCTTGTAGTTGGCGACAATTCGCATGGGGGAGACCACATCGCGGACGTGCTTTGATTGCATGAGACTTGTGCCTCCATAGATGATGTATGGAATTTTTTTGGATATACATTGTGATTCAATGGTTCTCAGTCCGTAGAGCGAGCGGCACAACACCATGTTGTCGGAATAGTTTGCTCCTTTTTCGGAAATGCTTTTTTGTATTTTCGTCGTCACGTCATTCGCCTCGTCCCATTCATCTTTGCAGGTGATGAAGATGGGTTTTTTGCCCATTCCTCGTGCAGACATGAGATTTTTTTTGTAGTTGAGGGGAGACTGGTTGAGTATCCAGTTGGAGAGGTTCAATATTCCTTGTGTCGACCTATAATTGACGATGAGGTCCATTCGGGTGGAGTCTGGTACGATTTGTGTGAACCGGTGCATGGTTTTGAAATCCGCTCCTCTAAAAGCGTAGATGCTTTGTGCGTCGTCTCCCACGCAGAAAAGGTGGCATTTTTCGTAGAATGCACTGAGCAATTGGTATTGTAGCGGATTGGTGTCTTGCATTTCATCCACAAGAATATGGTCGTATCTTGCGGTGATGAACTCTCTCGCTTTTTCGTTTTTTTCCAAACCTTTCGCCACTACATTCAGTATGTCATCGTAGTCCATGTATTTATGGACGGTCTTATAGGAGAGGTATCTTCTGATGACCTCTTCGTAAACTGGCTTATTGATCTCAATGCTTTTGTTCACCTCGGTATCGTTCCGGGAGGCGTTGTCGTACAATTTCAGGCGCATGGCTTCCGATAGGGAGCATCTGGCATTGACCGCATACGAATAGATTTCGAGTACGTTTGTCGGTTTGACCACATGATTTTCCTTGTCTTTCAGACCTTTTCCGCAAAGAAGTTTGATGCAGCTTTCCCTGTCATCTTCATCTAATAACGTATATTCGTGGTGCATGAATACCTTCGGGTTGTTCATGATGATGTCCATACACCAAGAGTGGAAAGTTTGTCCTCTAAGACCTTCGGCAGAAAGACCACCGATGTCGAGTTTGATGCGCTCGACAATTTCCTTTGCGGATTTTCTTGTGAAACTTAGAATGAGTATGCGGTGTGGGGCAACTCCTTGTTGGATGAGGTGTTGCGCTCTTGCTATGATGGTACGGGTCTTCCCGGTTCCTGCCCCTGCCATGACCAACAGGTGTTTGCCTGAGAACTCTACAGCTGCCCGTTGTTGCTCATTTAGATTTTCCATGTCTGAAATTTTTTTTACAAAGTTAGGAAAAAAAGTTTTTAGTCCGAACTTTCTGCGTTTTAAAAAGAAATGAGTCTCTCTCTTGCCAGAAGGAGACCCATTTCAAAAAATGCTTATGGTGATAATTGGATGAAGTTATTTACGAATCAATTTGAATATGTCGTCGTTGATTTTTAAGAAAAACACCCCTTTGTCGGCTATCCTGATTTGGTGTTGTTCTCCGTTCTTCTCTATAGTGAATCCTATTGCATTCCCTGCTTCATTGAAGAGTTGTATTTTGTGTTGTGTTGGTAATCCTTCGATGTAGACGAGGTCGTTGGAGATGGTAGGGAACACCCTTATTGCGGAGGTGCTCGAGTTGATGACAGACGTGGTGCTTTTCCCTTCTATGAATACTGGTGTTGCGGCGCATTGGTTTCCGGAAGAGATTTTCCAATTGTAGAAACAAAGATACCAAGGTTTGGCGGTGATCCATGCAAGGTTGGAGCCCAATATCGAAATTTTCCCTTCTAAGGTGTAAGGGAATGCTACCACAGTATCTTTCTCATAGGAGTGCAACAGCGCACCAGTTGAGCCGAGTGCATCCATGTGGTAGATGCCCGGTTGTAGTGTGGCGTTGAGGGCGATGCGATGTTCTCCAGCAGACATGTTGGGGTATTTCGTTTCTGCAAACACGGTTGTAAGGTCTTCTCCTACAACTCTAACCACAATGTCTTGTGCCTGTTTGGCGTAGATGGTGACAGAGTCGATCGTGAGAGGCGCAAGCACTTCAAACTTCATTTTCCTCTCAGCAAAATTGGTGAGGGAATAAACGTACGACTCGTTGATGCGTTTCATGCCCACATAGCCGGCGAATGCCTCTGTGTCTTTAACAAAAATGGTTTTTTCCCCGTTGGGGAAGGTTGAAGAATATTGATTTCCTTTTGCTAATAAATCACCCTTCTCATCGTACCAGCCGTAGGACGATTCTCCTTCTACCTCTAATGTGAAACTTTCACCCTCTTTCCCCACGGTGTCTTTAACGGAAAGTAGTCCTGAGGAGACCGTCACCTCATCGAAAGATGGTTCGCAATTGTCGGTTGATAGAGTAAGCTTGTATTTTCCTGCATCTTTGATTATGATGGATGCTTCATTGGCGTTTATCGGTGTTCCATCCTTTTCCCATGCGTATTTGAGGTTTTCATGTGTGAGGTTGGAGGATAGTTCAACGAAAGAGGTTTCACATATATGTTTATCCTCACCAAGGTCGGCTACCAGTCCTTCGAAAATTTCTATTGTCTCTTTTTGGCTGCACCAAGCACTATCTACCGTGAGGGAATAGGAGCCGGGTTCCGTCACAGTGATTGTCTGACTTTTACTGAAGAGTTCTCCGTTCTTTCTCCATGTTGTTGTTTCCCCCTCATCTGATTGGGCGGAAAGTGTAATTTCGCTTTCTGTACAAAGAGAGCGGTTTTGCCCCAATTGCTGTTGAGAACACTTTTGCATAGCGACATCCTCGTAACTTGTGCCGATTCTGATGTCGTCCAGCCAGATGTAGCAATCATTTTTAGGTGCCCAAGTGTTGTCGCTTCCACCGTGGAAAGTGGAGATGTAGACTTTGTCTATTTTATCCTCGTTGTTTGTAAAACGCAGACCTTTAAGGAAAAGGACCTCTTCTCCGTTCACCCATGCTTGCACCTCTCCGTCATAGGTATCACCATCGGTGTTCATTTTCACCCTTTCGGCGATATGGATCCATTCCCCTTTTTTGATGATGACGTTCGAACCATCCGCATGCTTTAGGTAGAAGTCCTCTCCGTATGTGGCAGGCTTATCCATGTGGTAGAGGTATAAGACGATAGCTCCGCCGGTTCTCCACATAAAACGTGCAGAGAAGCCATTTGTGCCATCGCAGCTATCACCACCTGAGCAGTCGTCGCCACCCGATAATCCGGGTAGTTTTCCACCTTCGTTTGTAGTTCCATAACTGAAATCTTCTGAAAAGCGTAGCCAGTAGGAGGTGTATGCCTCATTGCGCTTGTCGAATTTTAACTGAACTTGAGCCCCAGTTTCAGAAGGACCGTATCCGCCTTGAGGGTACTTTATGCGAAGAGAGTTTGTACCAGAGACAGACAAAGAAGAGTCGTCAATTACCGTTCTGTCCATCAATCCGGCATCCCACGTACCAGTTGTGAATCCTTCATTTTGCCAATCAGACCGAAGCATAGGCGACCCAGCCTCCAAGGATTCAAAATTGGTGCTGCTTATCATTTCTGCCCTGGCGGAAGAGATAAGGCATAAGAAAAATATTAGAGAGAAAAAGTGTTTCATGACAATCAGATTTATGGTTTGCTTATTTTCGAGAAAATTAAACAAAATAAATTTATAAACCTAATTTGTGCAAAGAAAACTTTTTTGAGTTTTTTATGTTTTATCGGATGTTAAAGATGTTTTTAGGGGGATTTTTAAAGCATGGCCGTTCCATATAACCACAACTGAAAAACATTTGGCGCAAACTTGGCACACTTTTTCTGATTTTTACGTAAAATCAACAGTCAAAGTATTGTTTAAAAAAAAGTTGTGACCCCGGCGGGATTCTAACCCACGACCTTCAGAACCGGAATCTGACGTTCTATACAGCTGAACTACGAGGCCTTATGCCTTTGAAAAAGGCGATGCAAATTTAGTGATTTTATTTGAGATTTTAGCATCATTCAATGAAAAAACGGAGAAAGATTTTTCTTTCTCCGTTTGGATGATTCGAAATGTATTTATGCTAAATCACTTCCATTGTAAAGAGTTATTGTGCTACAAATTTGCTAGTAAGTAACAAACTGCCGAATAGACAAATACACCGAGGATCAGTAATATCGAAAACAAAAAAAGTATCACATAAGTTTGCGCTCTTACATTTTGTTCTGCCAACCATGATATAAAATCTTCGAGGAACAAACGAATTTTAGATTTTTTTTTCTGTGTACTCATGTAGTTTAGTTATTTTATAGGTTCCCGTATTCTTTTGAGTAGCGAAGCATTTGCATCAAGAAGCTTTCCTTGTATTCTACTTTTATGTCAATGATTTCGCCCTCTTCGTTGAGTATGGGTTTGTAGACTGGATTGACGAATCCTTTGTAAGGGGCGAGTTTAAGTTTTGCATATCGCTCCCTAATCTCTTTGTGTAGAGTAGGGTCTACCTTTACACCATAATTTTCAACCAGTTTTTTTGCACTTTCAAAGTCTCCTTCTGATTTGATTCGTTGCACCTCTGCCAACAGTTTTCCGAACAACTCTCTCAGTGCTTCATAGTCGTTGACAACCACAAAGGTCTTGCCGTCTCGTTGCTTCAACTCTACGACTTTGTCGTTTGCGCCTTTTTCATATACCCAGTGGGCGATGAGCGCACGGTTGCGCATGTGGGACTCTTCTATGTTGTTGCCCTCTTCTATGCGGGTGAGTTGTGTCATCAGACCGTTCATCATATATTTGTAGTATTCGGCTTTGTAGGCTTCTGCGTTGGGTAGAAGACCTAATTCCACTATTTTCGGGTCTGCCGCATAGTATAGTCCGAAAAGGTCTGCTCTGGCTTCTTCAATCGTTGCTCCGTAAACTTTCAGCATCTCTTGGTTGATGCCTGGCAACATTTGTCCGGAACCATGTCCGAGGCATTCGTGAAGGTCTGTGTGAAGGTTGTCTGATTGGAAGCCATATTTCTCTATCAATTCGATTTCTGTTGCGCTCCATACGAACTCTTCGTTAAATCCATTTCCGATGCTGGCTTGGTCGTACGCGGAGGTGATGTTTTCGATGGTAACTGATTTAGAACCGTGGGCTTGTCTGATCCAATTGGCGTTGGGTAGGTTGATTCCGATTGGTGTGGCAGGATGGCAGTCGCCTCCCAACATGGCCGCGTTGATCACCTTTGCGCTGACACCTTTGACGGTCTCTTTTTTGAAACGAGGGTCAACTGGAGAATTATCTTCAAACCATTGCGCGTTGGCGCAAATCTTTTCGGTTCTTTCAGTTGCTTCAAGGTTTTTGAAGTTTACGACCGACTCCCAACTGGCTTTGATTCCCAACGGGTCTCCGTAGGTTTCAATGAATCCATTGACGAAGTCGATGCGGGAGTCTAAATCCTCTACCCACAAGATGCTATACTCATCGAATGTGAGCAGGTCGCCCGTCTCATAGTAATCTATCAGTGAGTGGATGACGCTCTTTTGCTTGTCGTTTTCTGCCACTTCCGCAGCCTTTTCCAACCAGCCTACGATCTTTTCGATGGCAGGGGAGTACATGCCGCCAATTTTCCAAACCTTCTCCACTAATTTGCCGTTCTCCTTCACCAGTTTGCTGTTAAGTCCGTAAGAGATAGGGGTGGAGTCGTTTGGATCTTTCATCGCATTGTAGAAGTCGGTCACCTCTTTTTCTGTCACACCTTCGTAGTAGTTGTTGGCGGATTTTTTGATCACGTCGACACCCTCCTGTTGGTTTACTCTTTTAGCATATAGGTTAGGGTCGAAGATGACAGGACAGATGTCGTCCAGAAGTTTTTTCACATCGTTGTTGTACGCTTTTAGGGGTAGTGATGATGCAGGGAGCGATTCCACAATGAGGCGGAATGCGGTTTCTGAAAAATCAGGTGCGAACTTGTCCGTCGCATAATGGTGGTGGATTCCGTTAGAGAACCAGACCCGTTTTAGGTAGGTTTCGATGTTTTTGTAGGTGTTGGTGGTGCGGTCTCCTGCATAGTTGAGGAATATCGCTTCCAACGTCTTTCTGATGGTCAGGTTGTATTTGTTGTTTTGATCGTATAAAATATCTCTTCCTTCGATGGCTGCCTCAGAAAGATAGTAGATCAGTTTTTTTTGTTGTAAGGATAAATTTTCAAAACCGGGTACTTGGTAACGGAGGACTTCAATGTCCGCAAATCTATCCACATGGTAGCAGAATTCTTGTGCCACCTCGGTTGCCTCTGTGTTAGACTGATTGTCGCCACAGGATGCCATAGTCATTGCAATTGCACTCATGGTCATTATTTTTAGTTTATTTTTTAATTTCATTGTGTCAAATATTTTTTGTTCTTATTTTTCGGTATTTCTCGCATCTATATTTTCGATGAATTTCCATTCTCCTTTTTCTAAAATGTAGGCATCATACGTGAAGTCTGGCCCGTAGTAGGAGCGTATGTCTGTATAGATGGGTTCGATTGGGACAAGATGGTCGAATATGATCTTTTTTTGGTTGATGTCGTAGTCCAAAGCAGTTCGTCCATCAGAACTATATTCCAAAACATCTCTATGTGGAAGTGATTTAGACTTCTTTCGGGTTGTGTTTTCGGGTTGAGGGGAGGAAAATACCTCTTTCCCAAAATAACTAAGTTTTCCGTCTTTGGAAAATTCCATTGGCTCAATCACTTTAAAATCACTTGCCGCATTGTTGCCCGACCATCCCAATGCGACGTAGTAGATATCCCTCCTTTTTTTTACTTTGAATACCTTGTAATATAGTGCGCCATACCAGTTTTGAGGAGATATTTTCCCGATTTTGGAAGGAACGTAGGGTTCCTGTCGGAATCGGAGTGGGGTGGTTACCACCTTCTTTTTTGTTTTATACTGCACAAATCCTCCGTATTGGTAGGTTTTGTCTTCCAAAGGGAATGCCCATGTCAGGATACGTACTTTCCCGTCGTCTGAATAAATTTTACCTAAATTAGGAAGCTCGTTGTAGGGTTGTGAAAACGAATCAGGCTCGCGCAGCATTTTCCCAATCTTTTTTTTCAATTGCTCGTTCATCTGCATTTTTATCGAGTCGTTTCTGTTTTCTGCAATTTCCTTGAATAATTTTTGCAAATCCTCATACGGATTTTCCGTCGCATGAACAGGAGCCGACATCAATAGCATTGAGAGCAAAAAGTAGAAGAGATTTTTTATTTTCATACTGCCGAGAAGTTTGGTTCGTATCTTTCACATTGATTTTCTAATTGTTTTGTTCTGTTGAGGCGGAGGTGAAAGTTTGCTCGAAGAGGCTCCATAGCGTATCGTCTTGAGGAACTGGTGCGGTAATGGAGATCTTTTTTTTAGAGACTGGGTGGATGAACTCCAGTGAACGGGCGTGAAGGTTGATACCTCCATTTTTGTTGGAACGCTCAAACCCATATTTCAGGTCGCCTTTGATGGGACAACCTATGTGGGAGAGTTGCGAGCGTATCTGATGATGGCGACCCGTCTTCAACTCCACCTCCAGTAAGAAGTAGTGGTCTGTGTGTCCGATCAATTTGTACGATAGTTCAGATTTTTTCGCCCCCTTTTTCTCCTTTTCGTAAACAAAAGTCTTGTTAAGTCTTTCGTTTCGATAGAGATAGTGAATCAAGGTCTTCTCTTCCTCTTGGGGGCAGTTTTTGACGATAGCCCAATATTTCTTTGAGATGTTTTGATGGTCGCGGAACATTTCGTTCAAACGGGATAGGGCTTTGGAGGTTTTCGCAAAAAGCACCAATCCGCTCACTGGTCTGTCCAGACGATGTACCACCCCGATGAACACATTCCCCGGTTTGCAGTATTTCTCTTTCAAATACTTCTGCACCTTTTCTGAAAGTGGTTCATCGCCTGTTTTGTCGCCTTGGACAATCTCTGAACAACTTTTATTTACCACGATAATGTGGTTGTCTTCGTACAAAACCTCCATCGTTTTCTCTTTTTTAAGAACTCACCTTTTAGTTTTGTGGCAAACTCCTTTGGCGGACAGTCTCGTATATGACCACTCCAGCTGCAACTGAGACGTTTAGAGAGGCTATTGTTCCTAAAATCGGGATTTTAACCATGTCGTCGCACAACCGGAGTACTTCTGGTGAGACACCCTTGTCTTCAGCTCCCATGACTATTGCCACCGGGTCTTGTAGGTTGGATTGAGTGTAGTCGATGTCCCCTTTCTCAGTCGCCGCCACTACTCTGATACCACATTTTTTCATCTCTTTAAGAGTGTTTACAAGATTGTTCTCCTTGCACACACTAAGGGTGTGCAACGCCCCCGCAGATGTTTTGATGGCATCTGCATTGACAGATACGCCCCCTTTGACAGGAATGACGATGGCATCGACACCCGCACATTCGCAGGTTCTTGCGATAGCTCCGAAATTACGCACATCAGTCACACCGTCCAAAACGACAAAGAAAGGATTCTTTCCTTGCTCGAAAAGCATCGGAATCAAGTCTGTCACCCTCTCGTAGGTCGTCTGGCTGATGAAGGCAATTGCGCCTTGGTGGTTTTTTCTTGTGTAGCGGTTCAGTCGTTCAAAAGGAACTCGTTGCACCTGAATGCTGGGGAAGTCCCGTAGAACTGTAAATAGTTCTTTCGCAAGTTCGCCTTGCATATCCTTTTTTAGCATGATTTTATCAATCTGCTTATCCGATTTGATCGCTTCTATGATGGCACGGATGCCAAATATCATTTCATTTTCCTTCATGGAGACTCCTTTTTTCTTAAATTTTGAGAATAATGCAAAGATAGTTTTTTTTTCTGCTTTAATTCGGGTTCGTTAATGGTTTTTGTATTAAGAGATGTGAAAAAGTGTGTTTTATGACAACTCCTCTTCTGCGTCCTGCTTTTCTCTATTCATTATGCCATGACTGCCCATATGCTCGTTTAAAAGAAATATATCTTCTCCGAAAAATTCATGGAACTTAATTTTTTTCAGTAACTGCCCGTGGGTGTCGTATAGTTTTAGCACACAATTTTGTACAAAATCACAATATTCCCCATTGACAACACTTCCATCTAATGAGTAGGATGATAATTCATCCCAGTTGTAATGGCATTGGATCTTTTTGGGGAAGAATTCATTTCCGTGCACATCAATGGTGATGCCCTCAGAATCTACCAGAATAAAATCTTTTTTTACCCTGTTGAGTACCCAAATCAACCATCTTCCGAATAAACCCAAAAAAAAACTAAAAAAAAACACAATGTATATGTTTTTTGTTGGCTCCCCATCGTTGTTGATGAGTTCATATGAAGAGATTCCGAACAAGAAACAAGATACTAACATTATAATCACCCCAGATGTAGCAAAGAAAGAAGATTTGGAAGTCTTTACGATAAATTTTTTATCCATCTGTTTGCGAATTTTTTTGATTGACAATAATGCAAAGATAGTTTTTTCTGCTTTAATTCGGGTTCGTTAATGGTTTTTGTATTAAGAAGTGTGAAAAAGTGTGTTTTATGGCAACTCCTGCAGATTTGATTTGAATGTTTTTTTAGGAGTTACGAGGAGTCTTCGGGTTACCCTTTTTTTGCTGAATAACTCTTTGAGGAGTTGTCTGATATGTTTCGAGAAGTTCAGATTGCTGCAATTGCATTTGAAAAAGATGTTGTTGTCCTTGTTGTAAAATTCCAACCTGTCATGTTCGTCGTCGTACGAGACGCGTCGATAGTCATCATGTTTGATAAACATACGGGTGTGTTTCAGCAAGAGTCCGGAGTGTACATCTATTGTGAAACCATTGGTGTCGATGGAGAGGTAATCTTTTCTTGTGACAAGACTGCTTATGATTATATCGATGGGGAGAGGCAGCAAAAACAGGAATAGATTGGACATAGCCACCGCTCCCCAAACGAATAGTAGTGATATGCAAAGTGAGAAGATCATCGTCTTTTTTTTGTCTTGAGAATGGAAAGTTGTTTTTCCATGTTTTTTTATGTCGTAAACTGGTTTGCAGGATAATGTCGAGTTGCTTGCGATTTGTTTGTCTAAATTTTTCAGCTCTTCATTAAAGTATGGGTGAAAGTCGATTTTTGCCAATGGACGCTCTTGGGTGTCATATAACTCGAGTTTATAGTCCCAATGCGCATCGGTTTTCCCGGGTATGTATTCTGCGGAAAAGGTGTATGCGGACAACTCTTTCCAGCGATAGAAAAGTTTGTGATGCTTGGGGAATATAGAACCGTCGTGTGCATCAATGGTAATGCCTTCTCGATTAATCTGAATGTGGTCATCCTTGACATGGTAAACGACCCATACTTTCCATAGTCTCCAAATTGCGATAGGGGGTATTATCCATAAAAAAAATGTATCTCTTGTGCTTCCATCGTGTTCGATATATGTCATGTAGATTATGACTGCTGCAATGATTATAGCTCCCTCAAGAAACACTGCATTTCTCAAATCTTTATTTAATTGTTCTTTTTTCATGATTTTATAGAACTTACCTTGAAATTTTGTCTGATTTTGCAAATTTATAAAAGATTCATTTAAGCGAGAAATGTTGCTGAGAAATGTTGTGAAAGAAAAGGTATTAGTTGGTTGAATAGTGTGGATGAATGTGTCGATTCTATAGTGTTGTTTAGATAGAACTGAAAAAAAAATTTTGTTGTTTTCGAAAATTTTTTTGAAACTTTTTTAGTTGAGAATCAGTTGTTTTTGTGTTTGTTTGAATAAAAAAAGAAAAAAACGTTTGTTAGTATGACAGTTTTTGCGTATCTTTGCATCGCATTTGAGAAATCAAAGTTTACGGCTGCGTAGCTCAACTGTATAGAGCATTTGACTACGGATCAAAAGGTTGCAGGTTAGAATCCTGCCGCGGTCACAGAGTCTGGAAGTGGAGAAAAATCGCTTCCAGTTTTTTTTTATTGGAATTTGTCTTGATGTACGTCCACAGTTTTAGTGGTTTGGTAGCAAAAAATCCGTTGTTCGTATTTTCTCTTTTTTTGTTCAGTCTTTAAATTTTGTTTTTTCTCTTTATCTCGCTAACTTTGTTGTGTTATTAGCTTTTAAAAGCGCAAATATTGTTTAATTTAAATTTATAAAAAATGGAGTTAATTAAAAGTAGATTGGCTATTGTTTTAGCAGTGTTGTTCAGTTGTTTCTTCACAGTAGGAATGACTTCATGTGACAAGGAAGACGAAGAAAAAGAAGTTGAGGATTCTATCTCAATTTCAGAGACCTTGGAAGATGGAACAAAGGTGACTTTGAAGATGATCTTTAAAGACGGTATTTCTGAAGTGATGAACGTGAAGACAGTGTACAGTTCAAAGGAGCTTGCTGATGAGGCAGAGAAGAGTGTGGAGGAGATAGGCGAAGGATTTAAGTATATCAATCACACTCGTAAAGGAAACACTCTCGAAGCGAATTATGAGGCGAAGGGTATGACGAAGGAGGAAGCTACGATGGCGCTTGAGTTAATGAAGAAATTCATCAGTGGCGATTTTTCTGATATCGAAGATTTGTTGGGTGGAGACATCACATTCGAGTAATTTATATTTCGAGCAAAAAAAAATCCGGTCTTTAAAGATCGGATTTTTTTTTGTTTACATTGTTGGGTTATTGCTCTTCTGGATGTACAACCTCTTTTCCAAAAGGAGCTAAGGCGATTTTGGACATTTTGAAGTGTTGCTTAGCGAATGGAATGCCAATGATGGAGATGAATAGCAAGCATCCGAAAAAGATGTGCATGCACCATGACCAAAAGCCTCCAAAGATCACCCAAATGAAGTTGAGTGCGAAGTTCAGACAGCCATACGCATTCTCTTTTTCTCTGATTTCCGTTCCGAATGGCCACAGACACACCAGTCCGATTTTGAATGTCTGGATTCCGATTGGAATTCCGATGATGGAGACAAACATGGCGAGGCTTCCCAAAAAATATCCGATGGCAGCTTCTAAGCCTCCGAATATTGCCCAAATAATATTTCCGATAATTCTCATGTTGAAAAGTTTTATTGTTGTTTTATGATTGTTTACGAGCTTTCATGTACAAGGCGATTGCAACGAATGAGAAGACTATGTTGGGTATCCATACCGCAAGGGTAGGCGACAAAGTCCCATTCACCGCAAATGTGGATGACATTGATTCAAAAAATATGTAGGCGATACTCAAAAGTAGTCCCAACCCTAAGTTAAGACCCATACCACCTTTGATTTTTTTACAAGAGAGTGAGACTCCAATAATGGTGAGGATGAAGGCTGCGAAAGGTGTGCTGAACCTTTTTGCGTACTCAATTTCAAAATCTTTGATGAATCCAACACCTCTGGCATTTTGTCGCTCGATGTAGTGGGCCAGTTCGGGAGTCGTGAGTTGTTGTTGCATGTATTTAAACACGAAAAAGTCTTCCGGAATGATGTTCAATTCCAGTATTTTATAGGAGCCAGTAGTGATCTGTTCGTATAATCCGTCAAATTCTCTTTCGACATAGTTTGAAAGTCTCCACTCATTCCCTCCCATCCAATAAATGTCCATTGCGGTGATTCTCTTTTTTAAAGTTTTCCCCTCAAAAAGATCCACTGATGCGCGTCTGCCCGATTGGGTTCTTTGGTCATAATAATCAATAAAAAGGATTTCATTGTCGGACACTTTCATTTGGATTTTGGTAGTCTGGTCTTTCTTCCTTTTTTTTACATACTGCTCCTGAAAATCCAGCATACCCTTGTTGGCAGGAGGAATGACGAAACTATTTAGTCCGAATGAGATGAGTGCGCAGACGGAGGCAGAAATCATGTAGGGTCTGATGAACCTGCTATATTTAACGCCTGATGCGAATATCGCAATGATTTCCGAATTTTCAGCCATTTTAGAGGTGCAGAAAATCACGGCGATAAAGATAAAGAGCGGACTGAATAGGTTGACATAGTAGGGAATGAAATTCATGTAATAATCGAAAACAATCGCACGGAGAGGTGCGTTGTTTTCCCAGAAGTCATCTATTTTCTCCGTGATGTCGAAAACCACGGCAATACTGATAATCAGCGCGATGCTAAGGAAGAATGTTCCCAAGAACTTTTTTATGATATATCGGTCTAATATTTTTAGCACGTTTTTTACGATTTATATATTGGTTTACAAATTTTAAATTGAGGGTTACAATCTCGTGTTGAGTTGTTGCACCATTTTACTTTTCCAAGAAGAGAAAGTGCCATTGATGATTTGCGTTCTTGCCTCCCTTGCCAACCATAGGTAGAAAGCAAGGTTGTGTATCGAGGCGATTTGCATGGCAAGTATCTCGTCTGCGACAAAAAGATGTCTGACGTAAGCCTTGGAGTAGAACGAGTCGACGAAGGCAGTCCCGTCAGGGTCGAGAGGAGAAAAATCGTCCGCCCATTTTTTATTGCGCATATTCATTGTGCCGTTCTTTGTGAAAAGCAGTCCGTTTCTGCCGTTTCGAGTAGGCATGACGCAATCAAACATATCTACGCCTCTTTCGATTGCTTCGAGAAGGTTGATGGGAGTTCCGACCCCCATCAGGTATCTTGGTTTGTCCTTTGGAAGTATCTCGTTTACCACTTCGATCATTTCGTACATCACCTCTGCAGGCTCGCCTACGGCAAGGCCTCCGATGGCATTTCCTTCCCGCTCCTTGCTCGCCACATATTCAGCAGCTTTTGCCCTTAGGTCTCGGAAAGTACATCCTTGGACGATCGGGAAGAAAGTCTGCGAGTAGCCATATTTCGGTTCTGTTTCGTCAAAATGTTTCAATCCTCTATCCAGCCAGCGTTGCGTCAAAGCAAGTGATTTTTTTGCATAGTTGTAATCGGCGGTGCCGGGGGTGCATTCGTCGAGAGCCATGATGATGTCTGCACCGATGATGCGTTGGGTCTCCACAACATTCTCGGGAGTGAAGATGTGCTTAGAGCCGTCAATATGAGAGCGAAACGTGCAGCCCTCCTCCGTTAATTTTCTATTGTCGGAAAGGGAGAAGACCTGAAAACCTCCGCTGTCTGTCAAAATGGGTTTGTCCCATCCGTTGAAACGGTGTAGTCCGCCCGCTTTTTCTAAAACATCCAATCCCGGTCTGAGGTAGAGGTGATAGGTGTTACCCAAGATGATTTGAGCCTTTATATCATCTTTCAACTCTCTTTGGTGTACAGCCTTGACTGTTCCAGCAGTGCCTACGGGCATGAAGATCGGGGTCTCAATTACACCATGGTCTGTGGTAATTTGACCTGCTCGCGCATTCGATTTTGGATCTAAATATTCAACTTTGAACTGCATAATAATCACAATAACTTTATCCTACAAATTTACGATTGAATTTTGATTGTAAAAATATTTTATCATACAATAAATAATGGAAATTTTTATTATCTTCGTAAATCCTTATTTTTAGGAAAGAAAAATATTGGAAGTTATTCAAACTGAATGGTTTGAGTACTAATGTTGTTTTTGATTTTAGTTTCCTTGTTAAGAGATGGAAAATAAAAATATTGACGAAAACGGTAAAAAAGGCAATCTTAGCTCGTCTGCGGTGAGATATGATTTGTTGGAAAAGGTTGTTTTCCCGGAAGATTTGAAGAAATTATCGGTAGAGCAACTGCCTCATTTTTGTGCGGAGTTAAGAAAATTTATCATTGATGAATTGTCTCATAATCCGGGGCATTTAGGAGCGAGTTTAGGTGTTGTAGAACTAACGGTTGCGCTTCATTATGTTTTCGATATGCCAAAAGATAAAATTGTTTGGGATGTCGGACATCAGGCTTATGGTCATAAGATATTGACGGGAAGAAGAGAGCTTTTCCACACCAACCGAAAATTCGGGGGGTTGTGTGGTTTCCCAAATCCTGCAGAAAGTGATTACGACTCTTTCGTGGCGGGTCATGCCTCCAATTCGATATCAGCGGCGTTGGGGATTGACATCGCTTCTGATCGTCTTGGCGAGAAGGATGTCCATACGGTGGCTGTCATCGGAGATGCTGCCATCAGCGGAGGTTTAGCTTTTGAAGGATTGAACAATACGGCCTATTATAACAATAATTTGTTGATTGTTTTGAACGACAATCACATGGCGATTGATAATCCCGTAGGAGGATTGAGTGAGTACTTGGTGAAGTTGACTACCTCCAAAACTTATAACCGATGGCGGTACAAAATATCCAATTGGATGCGTAAGATGGGTTGGCTCAACGAAAAAAATAAAGGTAATTTAATCCGAAAAAGTAACTCATTGAAGGCAGCGTTGACCAATCAGCATAATATTTTCGAAGGCCTCAATATCCGCTATATTGGTCCGGTAGACGGCCATGATATCGCCTCACTGGTGAAGATCTTCAGAGAGATAAAAGATTATAAAGGGCCCAAGGTTCTCCATCTTAAAACGACCAAAGGGAAAGGATTCAAACCTGCAGAAGAATCGGCAGCAGAATGGCATGCGCCGGGCAAGTTTGACAAGGAGACAGGAAAGAGGTATATTCCACCGATAACCAAAGATACTCCGCCGCTTTTCCAAGATGTTTTCGGACACACTTTGCTGGAGTTGGCTCGTGCCAATGATAAGATTGTGGGAATTACACCTGCGATGCCTTCTGGATGTTCTATGTCTTTTATGATGCAAGAGATTCCAGAGCGGGTGTTCGATGTCGGTATCTCAGAAGGACATGCGGTCACCTTTTCTGCCGGACTTGCCAAGGAGGGTATGATGCCGTTCTGCAATATCTATTCTTCGTTTATGCAAAGAGCGTACGATAACGTTATCCATGATGTTGCGTTACAGAATTTGGATATGGTTCTTTGCCTCGACAGGGCGGGTTTGGTCGGTGCAGATGGGGCGACTCATCATGGAGCGTTTGACTTGTCGGCGTTCCGATGCGTTCCCAACCTTACCATTGCGTCTCCGATGAATGTGATAGAGTTGAGGAATTTGATGTACACCGCCTCTTTGCCCGGACACGGACCCTTTATGATTCGTTACCCGAGAGGGAAGGGTGTCTTGTTGGATTGGCATCTTCCGTTTGAAGAAGTTGCTGTTGGAAAAGGGTATTGCGTCACAGAGGGAGACGATATTGCCGTATTGTCTCTTGGCCCTTTGGGTTATAGGGTGCAGAGTGCTATTAAGTTGGCAAAAGAGAAAGGCATCTCCGTTGCACATTATAATATGGTATTCCTAAAACCTTTAGATGAAGAGTTGTTGCACGAAGTGGCGAGAAAGTTCAAAAAGGTTGTGACCGTAGAAGATGGAGCGATACAAGGAGGCTTCGGTTCTGCTGTGATTGAGTTCCTGTCAGACCACAATTATCATGTCGAAGTGAAGCGAATCGGTTTGCCGGATGCTTTTGCCACACATGGCACACAAGAAGAGTTGTATAATCTCTACGGCATGGACGAAGAAGGAATTCTTTCAGTTATAGAAAAATTAAAAGGTTAGGTATGGGTTATTCAAAAGACAAGATAATTGCCATTTCGGTTGTAGGGGTGATGCTCTTCGGGATGTTGTGCGCCTTCCTCTTCTCTGAGACGATAGACTATCTTAGTTCGGTATATGATGATACCGTGGTTTCTTACGTGAAATTTCAAGATGAGTATCCTGATAGTGATTACAACGCCAAGGTGGAAGAACGTAAGAAGCCCTTAGAAGAACCCTATTTTAATCAAAAAAGGAAAAGAAATAATTTGCGGGCTTATGAGGAATTTTTACATGCCTTCCCCGCAGGAAAGTTTACACCGAAAGCGACCCGCCTGAGAGATTCGATAGTTGAGGCGCAGATGGACATTGAGAAGTATGGCAACAATGTCTTGGAGCATGGATCTCTTCCTTATAAAAATTTCTATGGTGAAAATCAGAAGACCAAGAAGAAGTTTAATTCAGATATAGAGGTAACTGCACCTGTGGCATTCGACATGGTTGCGATTGTTCGTTTGGGGAGTGATAGTGGGAAGGTCGTTTCTCACGCTTTTATACAAGCCGATAGTACCCATACTTTCAGGGTGGAAAATGGTAAATATCAACTTTTCTTTTACATAGGAAAGGGTTGGAAACCTACAAAAAAAATGGAAAATGGGGTAGAGGGAGGCTTTGTGAAAAATGAGACTTTCTCTAAAGATGACCCAGTCTCTTTGAGTAATGAGGTTATCACTTACCAGTTGAGCATGAGGCAAAAAAACAGAAAGTTCAAAACAAGTTCTCGTCGGGAAGTTTTCCGTTGATTTGGAAATATGAGAGGGCGACTCTAATGGGAAGTTCGTTTTTGTAAGGAAGGATTAGGCTCTGCGGCGATTGACGTTTGCTCCTCTATTGTATAAAACTTCTCCTTCTTTTCAAAAGTGGCGAGCCATGCGTGGTTAAGCCAATAGAGAATCTCCTCAAACGTCTTTTCCCTGAGATTGGGTTTCAACTGGCACTCCCAAACAATTAGGGTGTTCCAACCCCTCTCCTTTAACTCTCTTCTTACACGTTGGTCTCGTTCCTGATTTTTGCGAAATTTCTCTTCCCAATAATCGGTTCGGGTTTTAGGAGTCCTTCCTTTCAAACATTCATGACCATGCCAAAAACATCCGTGGATAAAAATTACAGTTCGGTATTTTTTTAAAACGATGTCCGGACTGCCCGGTAGCCATTTCGCATTCACACGGTATCGGAAGCCTTGAGAGTATAAAAATCGTCTGACCAATAATTCCGGTCGAGTGTCCTTTCCTTTAATTCTGGACATTGTCCAGCTTCTTTTTTCTGGAGAAATTTTATCCATGTTATTGCTTACTGAGAGAATTTGATGTGGGTCTAAAAAACATTTGCAAATTTAATAAATTAATGATCCACTGTTGTGTGTTTCTTCATTTAATGATATTTTTGCAAAAAAACAAGAATATGAAGTTTTATAGTAAAGATATTTATTCTGCAAATGTGCCAAATTTGGTGGAGAAGTTGGAAAAGTCAGAAGGTTTCGATTTTATGGGAAACTTGTTTCGAAATTGGATTGTAGTTCATCGATATGGTGATTATGTTTGTGTTAAGGATGGACGTTTTAAATCTGAACTTCATATTAGAATTTTTGAAAATAAAAAGATGGGTACTTATGAAATTGAATGTATGGTTCATAAAATCCATGTTTTCTTTTGTTTGTTCCTTTTGTGTTTTGCTATCCTTTCTTTTTCTATGGGTGATTCTATGGGTGATTTTGGATTGATTATTAATGGAATTATTCTGTTATTTACAGTGGGAGTGTTTCATGCGTTACCGATTGTTCGTAAAAGAACTTTCGATAAACAAGTGCAAGATATATTGAAAGAGAAACCTCTTTGGTCGGAGTCAAAATGGACATTAAAGTATAACCTCGATGATTTCTATGAAAAAAAATAGATTGAAGTTTTGTTTCCTGAATCGAAGGTGTTAAATTTGTGTGGATTTAATATTTTATTGTTATGAATTTTGGTGTAATAATTGTCATTGCGATAATCGCAGTAAAAATATGGGAGTTTATCTCAGGTTTACAGAAAGGTCCTGAAAATGGAGGAGTGCAAGATTTTTCCGGTCGGGGAGTTTCGCCTTCATCCGAAGAGGAGGCTGTCAAAGAGCAGTTGAGAAATGCGATGCAAGAACATTTAAAAAATTTAAAAAGAGCAAAAGAGCAAGAAGAACAGGCTTCAAGGGTTCTTGAAGCATTGAAAAATCAGAAAGAACAAAATAATAAAAGTAAAAATTCAGGCTTGCAAAAAACATCTCTGAATCAATCGTTGAAAGTTGATAAAGGTTTTCTTGCGACTGCAGAAGGAACGAGCGTCGTTGACAGAGAAAGAGCTAATCGAGAGTTTTCAAGGGAAATAGAAACAAATGATTCTTCGATAAATCTTGATATTGATAATATAGAAGAGGTTCGTCGTGCATTTATTTATTCAGAGGTGTTTCAACGAAAATACTAACTGAGGAATGAAAAAAAAACTGGTGGTTCTGACAGGAGCCGGAATTAGTGCGGAGAGTGGTATCCGCACTTTTCGTGATTATGATGGGTTGTGGAATGAATATCGTGTGGAGGATGTTTGTACTCCAGAAGGATTTTACCGAAATCCAGAAATGGTCTTATCATTCTATAATTCAATGCGAAAAGACCATTTGTCTCATCTTCCCAATTATGGTCATCAGGGTTTGGTGGAGTTGGAGGCGGATTATGATGTGCATATCATCACCCAAAATATAGACGACCTGCATGAAAGGGCAGGAAGCCAGAGCGTGTTACATTTGCATGGAGAGATGATGAAGGTTTGTTCTGTGAAAAATCCTGATTTGGTGACAACCCTGACGGATGACGATTGTGAGATTCATGTTGGAGATTTGGCAGCGGACGGCGGGCAGTTGCGGCCTTATATTGTATGGTTTGGAGAGGCTGTCCCGAACATGGAACCTGCAATTGAGATAGCAAAGCAAGCAGACTTGTTTCTTATTGTTGGTACTTCCTTGAATGTCTATCCAGCAGCCTCGTTGATTGCTTATGTGCCGACGAATGTCCCAGTCTATATCATAGACCCGAAACCAGTCTCTGTAAATACCGCTCATCATGTTACAATGATTCAGAAAGGAGCAACAGAAGGAATGAAAGAGTTGAAGAAGATTTTAAAATCTCAAAAGATATGAGGAAGTTGGAAGTGACAGAACTCAACCGAATGACAACGGAAGAGTTCAAGGAGGCGGAAAAATTGCCTCTTGTCGTTGTTTTGGACAATGTTCGCAGCATGTATAATGTAGGTTCGGTGTTTCGTACCAGTGACGCTTTTCGAGTAGAAAAGATTTGTTTGTGTGGCATTACATCGAAACCACCTCATCCGGAAATTCATAAAACTGCATTAGGAGCAGAATTTTCCATGGATTGGGAGGCTTATCCAGATGCGCTGGAGGCGGTGAAAGATTTGAAAGAGAAAGGATATTACATATATTCTATTGAGCAGGTAGAGGGGAGTGTCTCACTGCCAGATTTGCAACTGGACAAATCAAAAAAATATGCAGTGGTTTTGGGTAATGAGGTGAAGGGGGTCGAGCAAGATGTTGTCGACTTTTCTGATGGTTGTATCGAGATTCCTCAGTTTGGGACAAAACATTCTCTGAACGTTTCGGTGGCAGGAGGAATAGTGATTTGGAAGTTTTTTGAAAAATTATCATAGTTTTTTGAAAATACCCCCTAAAAATAGGGGGTATTTTATTTTTTGTGCCTATTTTTGCAAAGTGAACCTTCTTTTTGTGGGGTGTCTTGAGAAAAATGCTTTTTTTTATGATGCCGAAAAGAAGTAGAAGAGAAAAATAAAAAAAGAACAATATGGCAGTCATGAGATTTGATGCGTTACGCGAATTGTACAAACGCAAACCAAAAAAAGTAGAACTACCGTCAGGTCAGTTGTCTGATTATTATGCGGTAAATGTTTTCACAAAAGAAAAAATGAGGGATTACCTTTCGAGGGATGTTTACAAAGCATTTGTGGCAGCGGTCGAGAAGGGTGGTTTGTTCGATCGTAACGTGGCTGATCAGATAGCGACGGGAATGAGAAAATGGGCAAGTGAACGTGGTGCGACGCATTACACGCACTGGTTTCAACCCCTGACAGATGGAACTGCTGAAAAACATGACGGATTTGTTGATTTCGATGATAATGGAGACATCATCGAGCATTTTTCCGGAAAGTTGTTGGTGCAACAAGAGCCAGATGCTTCTTCATTCCCTAACGGAGGCTTGCGTAACACATTCGAGGCGAGAGGTTACACCGCATGGGATCTTTCCTCTCCTGCGTTTGTGGTGGGTTCAACTCTTTGTATTCCCACTATCTTCATATCTTATACTGGAGAAGCATTAGACTATAAGACCCCTTTATTAAAGGCGATCTACGCTTTGGATAAGGCGGCAGTAGGTGTTTGCCAATTTTTTGATAAAAATATCACAAAGGTACAGACAAACCTCGGTTGGGAGCAAGAGTACTTTTTGGTCGATTCTGCATTGTACAGTGCTCGACCAGACCTGTGTATGACTGGACGTACATTGATGGGTCATGCTTCTGCAAAAGACCAGCAGTTGGACGACCACTATTTTGGTTCTATACCTGAGCGAGTAACCTCTTTTATGAGAGAATTGGAGGTTGAGGCGCACAAATTGGGTATTCCGTTGAAGACTCGTCATAATGAGGTTGCACCGAACCAGTTTGAGTTTGCACCAATTTTTGAAGAGGCTAATTTGGCGAACGATCATAATCAGTTGATGATGGATTTGATGAAACGTATCGCCCGTAAACACTCATTCCAAGTGCTGTTGCATGAAAAACCGTTTGCAAGTGTCAATGGTTCTGGTAAGCATAATAACTGGTCAATGACGACGGATACGGGTATCAACCTTCTTTCCCCAGCAAAAAATCCAAAAGGAAATATGCTTTTCCTTACATTCCTTGTGAATGTCATGATGGCGGTCTATAAACATCAAGACCTTCTTCGTGCCTCTATCATGAGCGCAAGTAATACTTATCGTCTGGGAGCCAATGAGGCACCTCCTGCTATTCTCTCCGTTTTCTTAGGAAAGAATCTTTCTATGATGTTGGACAATATCGCCAATCAGGTGGGGGATAATAAGATGACACCAGAGGAGAAGACCGCTTTGAAATTGGGTATTGCAAGGATTCCTGATATTATGTTGGATAATACCGATAGAAACCGAACTTCTCCTTTTGCATTTACAGGAAATCGTTTTGAGTTTCGTGCGGTGGGTTCTTCTGCCAACTGTGCTGCTTCAATCATCGCCTTGAATGCGGCAGTTGCTCATCAGTTGAATCAGTTTAGAGTGGAAGTTGAGAAATTGATTGCAGAAGGAACAGGAAGAGACGAGGCGATATTTCAAGTGTTGAAAAGATTGATCATAGAATCCAAGCCGGTTCGTTTTGATGGGGATGGCTATTCAGAGGAGTGGAGACAGGAAGCTGCCCGTCGTGGATTGACTAATATCACAAGTGCGCCAGAGGCAATCAGTAAATATCTTGCCCCATCTTCAGTAGAAGTCTTTTTGAAAGAGAATATTTTTAATGAAACGGAAATTCATGGAAGGGTAGAAGTGGAGTATGAGAAGTTCTCGAAAAAGGTGCAGATTGAGTCTCGCACATTGGGAGATATTGCCATCAATCATATTGTGCCAACTGCGGTTTCTTACCAAAACAGATTGATTGAAAACCTCTGTGGTTTGAAACAGTTGTTCGCAGCGGACGAGTTTGAGGTGTTGGCGGAGGATCGAAAGGACTTGATCCGCGAGATTTCCACTCATGTGACCGCCATTAAGAAGTTGGTAAAACAGATGACTGATGATCGTCATAAGGCAAACCATGAGTCTGAAAATGAAGAGGCGAAGGCGATCGCTTACGATAAGATCGTTCGTCCGGTGATGGAGGAGATTCGCTCTCATATTGATGAATTGGAGTTGGTGATTGATGATGACATTTGGCCTTTGCCAAAATATCGCGAATTGTTGTTTGCGAGATAACAAATAAGGCAACTTCTATGTAGAAGTTTAGTCCTTGTTTTAGGAGGGGGCTATAAATTCATTTTGCGGAATTATTTGAGATTTGTATGACAAAAACAGCATTTAACACGTTAGTGGGTTTGACGATATTGTTTCCGATTTTGATTGGATTCGGTCCTTATCGTTTTGCCTTCATAAATGTTATCATTGTTCTTTTCTTTATCGCCATACCAATTATATGGTTATTCTTAATGAAGGGAAAAAGAAGGATGCTTTTTTTTCTGATGTGTTTTACAATCTGTTGCCCTTTGTTGTATGCTGTTGCTTATTACAAAAAAATGCCAGCTGTTGATGTCAACTACAATTTTCATGTCAGGTATGATGATGTGATAGATAAATTCAATGCCGTAAAAGAGGAGGGGGCGAAGAGAGATGATTTGCAGGTATTTGCTAAAAAGGCGGATAATCTAAAAGGCTCTTTTATATTGTCTGTCACCCCCAATTATGTATCGGATTTATTGGGTTTAGATCAGCGACTTGAAGAAAATTATCATCTATCGGAATTTGGGTCGTATATGAAGGAGCATAGTGATGATGAATTGTGTTTTCTGATGCTGAAACGTGAGGTTTTGTCGTGTTTTTATGATGATGGTCTAAAGTCGCTCTTCTTCTGCTGCTGGTTGTTAATGCCAATTCTTTGGTTGTTATTTTTGAATATCAAAGCATACAATAAAGAATGCTATTTGGCTTCAGATCCAAATCTTGTAGAAAAATTGGTTGCAGAAAAAGGGGATATGTGGTCTATTCATGGAGATGGGAAATATATCTATTTTGATTTAGATATACGTCTTCCACAACCTTTAAAAGTTCGTTTGTTAGAAGATGAAGGTTCAAAAAAGTATACTTTGGAATATTATTATTATATGAGAGATTTTGTTTACTCTATTCTCGTTATACTCCTATATACACTTTATGATGTTTATGAAGATAGTTTTTCTTTCAGTCTTTTGATGGTGAGTCTAATCGTTCTGGTTGTTATGTTTATCGTCTCTTTTTATTTAGATTTGTACAAGTTTTCTCGTATAAGAAAAGAGATCAAAAATATTTTAAAGAGTGAACCTGTCCATTCTGAGTCAAGTTGGACTTTTATCCGATAGCCAATAACTCTACTTCAAAAATGAGTGTTGAACCTCCGGGGATTCCAGGCTGCGAGAATCTTCCGTAACCTCTTTCTGCAGGGATGTACAGCTCCCATTTATCGCCTACGCACATTTGTTGCAATGCGATGGTCCAACCTTCGATTAACCCTCTTAAACGAAAAGCTGGTGCAACACCACCTCTTGATGAGTCGAATTTTTTTCCGTTGATTGTCCAGCCCGTATAATGAACGGTTACCACACTGCCCATGTTGGGGTGTCTGCCATCGTTTTTACCTTTTTTGATCACTTTATAAAGGATTCCTTTGGCTATCTCCTTGACTCCCTGTTCTTGTGATTTGGCAACCAGCCAATCTCGATTTGCTTGGATGTAATCTTGTTTTGCCATAGATGAAATATTTGATGCAAAGATAGGTAAAAAAATGGTTTTGTGATATTTCGGTCATTAGAAAGACCTCTATAGAAAAGAAAAAGCCCCGCAAGAAAAATCTTGTGGGACTTTTTATTATCGAACCGGACAATTTACATACCGAAACTGATGCCGTTGATGTATTCGTAGATTGGGCTGAAGAATCCCAATGCGATGATACATACTGTGCAAATCAGGAGACCTACACGAGTCATGCAGTCGCTCTTGAAATAAGCAATTGGCGCATCTGATTTTTTGATGAACATTGCCTTTACCACCAACAAATAGTAGTAGAGAGATATGATGGTGTTCAACAAAGCGATGAATACCAAAAGTACCTCACCGACATTCACTGCAGCAGCGAAGATGAAGAACTTGCTGAAGAATCCGGCGAATACAGGGATACCACCCAATGAGAACATCGCAAGCATCATCACGAATGCCAATTTAGGGTTGGTGTCGTAAAGTCCATTGTAATCGTCCATCGTCAATTTGCCAGTTTTGTTTTCGATGCTTGAGATAACACCGAAAGCCGCCAAGTTGGTGAAAAGATAGATGAACAGATAGAAGACCATGCTTGCCATTCCTTGTTGTGTGCCAGCGTACACTCCCAACATCAAGTAACCAGCCTGAGAGATAGAAGAGAACGCCAAGAAACGCTTCAAGTTTTTCTGACGGATAGCAAACAAGTTTCCTACTGTGATAGTGATGACAATCACCCACCAGAAGAACTCTTTCCAGAACTCAGGGTAGTTGGCGAACACTTTGATTAAGATGCTCATCAAAGCGAATGCTGCCGCACCCTTAGAGATAACCGACAAATAAGCCGTAACCGCAGTTGGAGCTCCTTGGTAAGTATCCGCAGTCCACAAGTGGAAAGGAACAAGCGAAATCTTAAAGCACAAACCAGCGAGGAAGAATATTGCCGCCATGATTTGGAGCGGAGAAGCATTGAAGCCAATCATTGCCTCGTTGAAGTACAAAGAGCCACAAGTTCCGTAGATTAAGGAGATACCAAAAAGCATTACACCCGAAGAGAATGCAGCCGTCAAAATGTACTTAGCGGCAGCCTCGGCAGAGTCGTTTTCTTTTTTGTTGAAAGCGACCAACGTTGCCATAGGGATAGAGGCGGTCTCCAAGCCGACGTAGAACAACAAGAAGTCTCCTGCAGAGATCATCAAATACATACCGAATAGGGTAGCGAGAGTCAAGAAGTAAAATTCTCCGCAATTTTTTTTGTTCGCCTCCTTATTCCATTCAAAACCGAACAAGAAGACCAGCAACGTACCGATATTCAAGATGTTTTTCATGAAGCAGTGAATCTCTGAAGTGACAAACATTCCACCGAATGATTCTGCTTCTCCAATATTCCACGCAAAGAAGCCGAGGAATGTGTGGAGTGTGAAAAGACCGATAGCGAAGTATTGAAAACACTTCTTATTTCCGCAAGCTGTCAAGTCTGCCAGCAAGGTCAATATCAAAACCACGATTAAAGAGAGTTCGTGGTTCATTATAAGAAAATTACTATAATCCATACTCTATAGTTTTAACAGTTGTTTTGATATTCATTAGAATATTTTAACCAAGTTTTCAATACCTCCTCCAATCATGTTGGCTAACCAAAGTGGAGATAAACCGATTGCTGCGATTGCGAAAATCAAAGAGAATACAGCGATCTTCTCATACCATATCGCATCAGTTAGCGTTTCATGATGTTTGTCTTGCATAGGTCCAAACAAGATTTTTCCTACAACACGAAGGATGTACACCGCAGTGATGACGATTGAACTGCAACCAAAGATCACAAATAATCTGTGGAAAAGGTCAGGGTGTTGGAATGCTCCTACGAAGACCATCATTTCGGCAACGAATCCGCTCAAGCCCGGAAGACCGAGAGACGCCATACCTGCAATCACGTAGCATACGCACAGAACCGGCATAATCTGCATCAAGCCTACTGCTCCAACCTTCGATACGGCATCGAAGCGAAACTGTGATTCGCAGCGAGCAATGGCGGCGAGGAGCAGCCAATCTATGCCATACTTTTCGCCTACTGCCTGGAAGATATGGTCGTAGGGGGAGATGGCATACGATGATGCAACCGCCTCAGTTCCGAGTGGTTGAGTAGCGTTCTGATGTTGTTTGCTGATGTTGGCGACAACGAGTGCCGAGAACGCACCCACCGAGACAAAGAGTATCGGTAGGATAGCGTTAGATATAAATTTTCTCCACATCACCCATAAGTTTTAGTCGTAGAAGGTCCACGAGATTCCAATTTTAAACATTCCGGGGTTAAGTGGGTATCGGGCAACGGCAAAGTACTCCTGATTGCCGAAGAGTCCATAATTCCAGTGCTGGTACTTCAAGAGTATGCGCATACGCTTCCACTTCGCAGCGATAAAGGCATCGAGATATGGGTAGTTACCCACCTTTACCTCGCGCTGATTGAAGAAGCTAGAGATGGCA
>CALFTM010000081.1 GCA_937916355.1 uncultured Bacteroidales bacterium | reverse complement strand
TATCGCTCTTGGTTTGAAGCAATTGACTCCTCATCCATGGGATGCTTTGGATGCTGACTTGAAGGTTGGAGACAAAGTGAAGGGTAAGGTTGTCGTTATGGCAGATTATGGTGCGTTCGTAGAGATCGCTGCTGGTGTTGAAGGTTTGATTCACGTTTCTGAAATGTCTTGGTCTCAACACTTACGCAGTGCGCAAGATTTCATGAAGGTTGGTGATGATGTTGAGGCTGTAGTCTTGACTCTTGACCGTGAAGAAAGAAAGATGTCTTTGGGTATCAAACAATTGAAAGATGATCCTTGGGCTAATATCGAGACTGAGTATGCTATTGGATCTAAGCACACTGCAAAGGTTCGCAATTTCACTAACTTTGGTGTTTTTGTTGAATTGGCAGAGGGTGTTGATGGTTTGATCCATATCTCAGATCTTTCTTGGACTAAGAAAATCAAACATCCTTCTGAGTTCACTCAAATCGGATCTGAAATCGAGGTACAAGTTTTGGAAATTGATAAGGAGAATCGTCGTTTGAGCTTGGGCCACAAGCAATTGGAGGAGAATCCTTGGGATACATTTGAAACTATCTTTACTGTAGGTTCAGTTCACGAGGGTACTATCATCGAAATGATGGACAAGGGTGCTGTGATCTCTCTTCCTTATGGTGTAGAAGGTTTTGCTACTCCTAAACACTTGGTTAAAGAGGATAAGTCTCAGGCTAAGGTTGATGAGAAGCTTGAATTTAAGGTGATTGAGTTCAATAAGGAAGCTAAGAGAATCATCCTTTCTCACAGCCGTATTTTTGAGGATGCTCAAAGAGGTGAGGAAGAGGAGAAGAAAGAACGTTCTGCTAAGAAGAAGACTACTAAGAAGGCTGATGTAGCAACTTCTCAAATCGAAAAGACAACTTTGGGTGATATCGAAGAGTTGGCATCTTTGAAGAGTCAGTTGGCGGCAGACGAAAATAAGTAAAAAATAAAAGAAGGTTCTCCAAGTTTGTGCTTGGAGGGCTTTTGAAAAGTAAATAAAAAAAATAATTATAAATTTAAATTTAGTTTTTATGAAGAAGAGTTTTTTAGCTTTATTCATTAGCTTAGGTCTTGTTGCAAACGCTTTTGCACAAGAGGAAGTAGCAGCAGTTGCTGATAGCACAGATAATTCTGTTGCTAAGTCAGAGCAAATTAACCACTGGTCTTTGGCAGTTAAGGGTGGTATCGATTACCTTCGTGCAGCAGACCAAAAAGTTAATTTTGAAATCGGTGGTGTAGTTGAGAGAACTTTCAATCCTCGTTGGGGAATGGGTCTCGAGTACATGTTCTTGAAGAATAACCATGAAGCTTGCTTCGGAAATCCAGAAATGGAAGGTTACAATCATGACATCGCACTTTTCGGATCTGTTAACTTGTCTAACATCATCGCTCCTTACCGTTCTGCAGGATGGCAGAAGTTGAACTGGTTCGCTAACGCTGGATTGGGTGCTACTATCTACGGATATGAGTTCGAAGGTTCAGAGAAAGAGACTGGTGCAAAGCTTTTGGGTGTTGTTTCTACAGATTTGGAGTACAATGTAGCTAAGTACATCGCTCTTTTCTTGGAGGCTCAATACAGAATGAACTCTAACAGCGAGCAAAACGGTTTCCACTACGGACGTTCTTTCATCGGTGCTAACTTCGGTGTTCGTGTTATGTTCGGTGGTGAGCGTAATATCCGCAACATCGCTTGGGCTGATTACATCCCAGGTGTTGAAATGCCAGACTTCGGTTCTATCTTCGACGCTCAAAAGGCAGAGATGGAGGCTAAAGCAGCAGAGCAACAAAAAGCTATCGACGCTCAAAACGAGCAAATCAAGAAGTTGCAACAACAAATCAAGTTCACTCAAGATTCTTTGGATCGTCACATCGAAAAGACTAAGCCTAAGAAAGCTTACACTCCAACAGTAGAGGAGTCTGAGGTTATCAAGAGAGCTATGTCTAACCTTGAGTTCGAGACTGGTAAGGCTGTTATCAAGAATGAGTCTTTCGCTTACTTGGATCTTTTGGCTAACATGTTGAAGAAACACCCACAATGGTCAGTTGTTGTTAAGGGACACACTGATAATGTAGGTAATGCAGATAAGAACTTGCAACTTTCTAAGGATCGTGCAGCTGCTGTTTCTAACTACTTGATTTCTAAGGGTGTTCAAAAGGAGAATATCGAGTCTGAAGGATTTGGACAAACTAAGCCTATCGCTTCTAACAACACTAAGGCTGGTAGAGCAAAGAACCGTCGTGTAGAGATCGATATGTATACTAGATAATTTTTAGTTCTCATATCTAAAAGGCGGAAGGAGACTTCCGCCTTTTTATTTCTATGAAACATTAACATAATATGAAAGAAGTTAAATTAACTATTTTGGGTGCAGGTTCGGCAGTCCCTATGAAAAAAAGAAGTCAACCTTCTCAAGTGCTTTCTATTAGAAACAAACAGTTTATGTTTGATTGTGGTGAAGGTTCGCAAAATTATTTGGAGTCTTATGCTATCTCTGTTTCCCGATTAGATCATATTTTTATTTCCCATCTTCATGGAGATCATTGTTTTGGTCTGTTAGGTCTGGTTTCTACAATGGGCATGAAGAAGAGAAGAAATGATTTGTATATTCATTGTCATCCAGATTTAAAGGACATATTGTCCCCTGCTTTGAAATTTTTTTGTAAAGATCTCCCCTTTGATCTTCATTTTGTCCCTTTTTCTCCTTTGGAGTCAGAGTTGTTGTATGAGGATAAAAGTTTGACAATCCATTCTTTCCCTCTGGTTCATTCTGTTCCATCTTCTGGCTTTTTGTTTAAAGAAAAAATTAAAGATCGTCATATCATTCGTGAGAAAATCGATTTTTTTAAAATTCCGATTAAACAGATCCCTTTGATAAAAAGTGGTGCTGATTTTGTGACTGATGATGGGGTGGTTATCCCCAATAGTCAACTGACGACAGCTCCTTCTCCTTCATTCTCTTACGCTTATTGTTCAGATACTTTGTATAGTGAAAGAGTGATAAATTATATAGAAGGGGTTGATTGTTTGTACCATGAGGCGACATTCCTTCATGAAGATTTGGCGCGTGCGAAGGCAACCTTACATTCTACTGCGCTTCAGGCTGCAACAATTGCATCAAAAGCGAATGTGAAGGAACTGATTTTAGGACATTTTTCTGCTCGTTATAGAAATCTTTTTTTGTTTAAGGAAGAGGCTCAGACGATATTCAAAAATACTTTGATTGCCAAAGATGGTGAGATTTTTGAATGGTAGTTTGTCTTTTCCCTGCTGTTGTTTGTTTTTTTTCATTACCTTTGTACGGATAAAAATTACATGAATGACTGAACGATTACTATTTTTTTTCCTGTTGTTTATACAGTTCCCAGTTTTTGCTGCTGAGACTGAGATTGTCGGTGTCGTTTATGATTCTGAAAGTAAGGAGGTTTTACCTTATGTTTCTGTATTTGTTAAGGGAACAAAGTCGGGTACGATGACAGATGCGTCGGGTAATTTCACTCTCAAAATTGATACTTCTGTAAAGCTTCTTTTTTGCATGATTGGTTATAAAGATAAGGAGGTGAGTGTAGATGTGTCGTCTCCAAAAAAGAAATATCAGGTCGCAATGAAGCCCGATTTCGTTTCCTTGGATGAAATCGTCGTTGATACACGAAGAAAACAACGATATAGAAGTAAAAATAATCCTGCAGTGGATTTGATAAAGGAGGTTATTGATAAAAAAGATAGTTTGGATTATAAAAAACATGATTACTGCTCGTTCGAACATTATCATAAACTAAATTATGCGTGGAATGATTTTGACCCAAATAAGAACCCTCGTCTGCTAAAGAGGTATCCTTTTTTACTGAATCATGTGGATACTTCTATTCATGGTCGGCAAATATTACCGGTTGGTTTGAGGGAGAGCATTATGAAACATTATTACCAAAAATCGCCTGAAAAGGAAAAAGATTTGTTGAAGGCTCAGCGTCAAACGGGTTTGGATGAGATATTCCCTCAGGATGGTGTAGAGGAGACTTTAAATCAGTTTTTTCAAGAGGTAGATCTGTACGATGACAATGTTTTATTACTTTCCAACCTGTTTGTTAGCCCGCTCTCTAAGGTAGCTCCCTCATTTTACAAATATTATATAGTAGACACGGTCGTCGTTAATCAGGATTCTTGCGTGAATTTGGCATTTACTCCTCGAAATGCGGAATCTTTCGGTTTCTCAGGAAGTCTGTTCGTCTCTACAGACTCGTCACGTTTTATTCATCAGGCAAAATTTCAGGTGCCTAATGACATTAACTTGAATTTTGTGGAGTCAATGTCCTTTGAACAACAGTTTAAGAAAGCTCCCGATGGAACCCGTTTGCTCGTTCGTGATTATATGGATGTGGAATTTTTTGTGCCGGCTTTGCCTCGTATATATGGAGAAAGAGTGAATTTTTATAAAAATTATTCTTTTGAAAAAACTGACGACTTTATAATCATGGACGAAGAGGCATCGAAAATCGAGTTAGAGGATGCAAAAGATAAAAATGCCGAGTCGTGGGATACGCTTCGTCACTATTCTTTGGAGAAAAAAGAGGGTGGAGTTGATTCTATGATGTTTCAGTTGAAGACAGACAAACTCTTTCGGGGAGTACGAAATGTTTTGGACGTTTGTGTGAATAATTATATCCCGACCAAAAAAGTGGGTAGCCAGTTTGATTATGGACCGTTCTTTTCTACGATTTCCGCAAATCGTTTAGAGGGCTTCCGTATGAGGTTTGGAGGGGAGACAACAGTGCCTTTTGATGAGCATTTTTTCATCAATACTTATGTGGCGTTCGGTTGCAAAGATAAATTGCCGAAGGGAATGTTCTCTTTGGAATATACTTTCAATCAAAAGAAACAGTATCATTTTGAGTTCCCTATCCATTCTTTGACTGCTTTTGTGAAATATGATGTAGGAAAAGTCGGGGAGAGTTTCAAAGGTTCTGATAATATTTTGGCTTCGCTGTTTGGCAGAACGGATGATCGAAATGCGATATATCAACTGGAAGCCGGATTGACTTATCAAAATGAATTTTACAATGGATTTTCCTATAATTTCGACTATCTTTATAAAAAATCGTATGCAACTTGGCTGACGAAATTTGAACGGTATAATTCGGATGGTTCTGTTTCCGAAATTGATGATTATGCGATGAGTACGTTTCGGGTGTCGTTGAGATTTGCTCCACAAGAGAAGTTTTATCAGTCGAGACGTTATCGCTATCGCCTAAATCGAGAAAAACCGGTATTCCTCCTTTCACATTCTTTTGGTATGAAAGGTTTGTTAGGTAGTGAGTATAATTATAATCGAACGGAATTTAGTTACGACCAGCGTTTTTGGCTTGCATATTTTGGATATGTTAATTTGTTTTTTAAAGCGACAAAAGTATGGAATGACGTTCCATACACGCTTTTGGATGTGCCTGATGCAAGTTGTTCTTATACCTTAAAAGACAGGGCTTTTTCTCTGCTCGACCCAGTGGAGTTTGTCTGCAATCAATCTATCACTTGGGATATTTCATATCATCTTAATGGATTGATACTGAATAGAATTCCTTTGCTGAATAAATTACGGTTGAGGGAGTTTGTTACGTTTAAGGGCGTTTGGGGTACTTTGTCTGACGACTCGAATCCTGCAAAAGGTGTGAAAGAGGGCTTGTTCCTTTTCCCTTCGACCTCTTATGAGTTGTCGAAAAAGCCTTATATGGAGGTTGGGGTCGGACTGGATAATGTGTTGAGGTTATTCCGAATTAGTTATGTTTGGAGGTTAACTTATAAAGATCATGTGGGTGTGCCTCCTCATGGTTTTCGTTTTGCACTGCACTTAGATTTTTAATTTAACGTAATAAAAAAATTAGTATGAAAGATTTAAAAGGAAAATGGGCTCTTGTTACTGGAGCTAATCGTGGATTAGGTTTGCGTATCACCAAGTTTATGGCGGCGCAAGGTTGTAATTTGATTTTACAAAGTCGTAGCTTGGAACATACGAAGTCCATTTGCGATGAAGTGAAAGCAATGGGCGTAGAGGCTTATTGTGTAGAGGCTGAATTGTCCAAGACCGAACAAGTGGAGAGGATGATCGCAGAAATTAAAGGTAAGGGTACTCAGGTAGACATCGTTTTCAACAATGCTGCAGTACAAATCGCTTATCGTACGGATTACATTCAAACACCGGTTTCTGATTATACGGAGAGTTTCCTCATCAATACAGTTGCGCCAATGATGATTTGCTACGCATTTTTGCCAGGTATGGTGGAGAGAGGTTTTGGAAGAATCGTCAATGTTACCAGTGGTATTCAAAATGAGCCAGAACAGGCTGGTTACTCTGCAAGTAAAGCCGCTTTGGATAAGGTGACAAAAGATCTTGGTACGACCGTCGAGGGAACTGACGTGATGATCAGTTTGGTTGATCCGGGTTGGTGTAGAACTGATTTAGGTGGACCAAAAGCTCCTAATGACCCTGATTCTGTCATTCCGGGAATGGTTTTGGGCGCATTTGCAGATGACAAGAAAAGTGGCAGATGGATCAGCGCACAAGATTACGCTGGTATGAGTTTAGAGGATGCTTTGGATAAATTTCAAGCAATGTAGTTGTTGTTAGCTCAATTGTAGTCCTCCGTAGGCAAACGTGAAAAATAGTGTGCCTAATGTGAAGACGATGAGGTTTACGTCTCTTTTTCGGAATCCTGAAGAAGTGTGCGTATGTAGATTATAGGACGACCGGTTGTAAAAAAATCGGTCGTCTAATTTTTTGTATAAGTAGTGACAAAAAATACCAATTAGTGTCCCTAATAGTGTTCCGCATATAATATCTCCGGGATAGTGTACTCCTAAGTAAATACGGGAAAAAGCACATGTGGCAGCCCAAATCAATGCGCTTGCCGTGTAGAGAGGGTGCCTGAATAGTAAAGAAGAGAAAACTGCAAAGCCAAAGGAGTTGCATGCGTGGGAGGAGGGAAAACTGAATAGACCTCCTCGATAGTTGAAGACATAACTCAACATGTCGCAGATTTCAGGGTCTCGACTCGGACGTGAACGCGCGACGAGTGGTTTGAGTATTGAAGAACTGATCTGGTCGCATAATAGGAAAACTAAAACCACCATGCCGATAACCAATATGGCCTCCTTCTTCTTGTTGCTAATGGCTGTGTATAAAAATACTAAAAGAACGGGAAACCATACGAAGATTTCGGAGGTCATCCAAAAGAAGAAGTCTAATCCGGGAGTGTGATATTCTCCCATGTTGAGCATTATCATCAGCTCTTTATCGTAGTTGTCTATCAATTCTATCATATATGTTGAAATTTTTTTGCAAATATATGTTTTTTTATTGACTTCAACTCCAAATGCTCACGTTTTAGGTGGGTGCTAAAAATTCAACGGAATTATGTTTCTGCTTTTATAATTTTATACAAATTCAAAATACATCGTGAAAATTCCATTGTTATTCTTCTTAATATTAATACACAACTCCCCCTTACTAATTGTGTTCATTTCGATTAATGCAAATTCTTGATAATAGCACGCAGTAGAAAATAACATTTGTATGTTATGTCAACCAATATAATTTCAACTTTCTTATTTAAATAATTCTACGATCTTTACAATTATAGATGAAACACAAAAATATAGCAACCACATTATGAGACAAAATAATAATGCCTTGGTATAGCCGTATGCTCCGTTTGAAACAAAATCTATAATTATGATTGTAATTGTAAAAACTGTACTCAAAATCAAATAAATTTTATCTTTAAGTAAAATTTGTTTTTTATAATATAAAATAAAAAAAAGTTCTTGGACTACATAAATTGGACATATTGCTATTCCTATTTTTATCAATAAATCTAACATATAAATGAAATTTTATTTTTTTTAGGTGTTCCTATAAATTCATTTCCCCGCATTAGCAAGCAGCCAGAACCTCATTACGTCTACCGCTAAAGCGTTTCGTTTTCACAAATTTAGTATAATTTGTTTAATAAAAACAAATATTTGGGTGCTTATTTTCTTGTTAGGGGGGTACTGATAATCAATCATTTTTTTTATCTTCGCTTTCCGACTCTTTCACCTTGAAACCCCCATGCTTCTAAGTCTGCCACCTCCCTCAGCAAGGAGCGTGGCGCAATGCGCAGCGGCGGTAGCGATAACTTTTTTGTGTGATTTTTCAGGTGGCTTCTATAAAACCATTCAGAGGGATTTTTTGATCGTATATGGTGTGTTCATAAGCGTTTTCTCCAAAAAATTCGGAAAAACGCTCCCTTTTCCGTCAGATTTTCCCTCGTTAAAGGAGGCATACGGTCATGAAAACCGCCATTAACGCCTAATGCCCCCTTTCTTTATGGCTTTTCGAGTGAAATTTTTCCTCCTGATAATCAGCGAGATGATAAAAAACATGTTTTTTAGCAAAAAAAATCCGTCCGGATATTTGTATAAGAATAAAAAAGCGTCTATCTTTGCACTCGCTTTCGGAAAGGAAGCGCGGTCGAGGCCGGAGGGTCGGGTCGTGGCAAGAAGAGAGAGATCTTTGAGGGAATTGATCGAGACAGCAGCGGCCGACAATGA
>CALFTM010000080.1 GCA_937916355.1 uncultured Bacteroidales bacterium | reverse complement strand
GCGTGGAAAAATACAAAACCGCAGAAGGCTGGAGCGAGTATGCGGATAAAATCAAGGCGATAGAAAAATAAATTTTAACAAAAATATCAGTCACAATGAAGAGAATTTTTAACATCATACTATTCGCACTATTCTGCACAAGTTTTGCGCAGGCGCAGGGAGGCAAGACGTTTGAGTTTGCTTACGAAGGAAAGACTTTGAAGTATGAAATCATATCGGAAACAGACGTTGCGGTGGGAAAACAGGAAAGAACAACTATGCGCACTTCATTTAGCTCAACGAACGGGATTGTTTCCAGAGACACCGTTTATTCGGGACCTGTAGGTGATGTGACGATTCCTTCGGAGGTGACTTTTGAGGGGAAGACCTATAAGGTGACAAGCATCATTAAAGATGCCTTTGAAATCAATCCTTATTTGAAGAGCGTTTCCCTTCCCGGCACTCTGAACAGTATCGACAAGAAGGCTTGGGGACATTGTCCTGAACTTGGGCAAATAGAGGTTTCTCCAGACAACCAATACTATTCGTCGGAAGATGGCGTGCTGTTCAATAAGGCGAAGGACACGTTAATCGCTTTTCCCATGAATAAGAAAAACTTGTCCTACATAGTTCCTAATACAGTGAAGAGGATTGAGCCGAATACATTGTACAACATCGGTTGCCTTGAAAAGATAGAGGTTGCGGCGGATAACCAATACTATTCGTCAGAAGATGGCGCGCTGTTCAATAAGGCGAAGGACTCGTTACTTGCATTTCCAAAGAAAAGGGGAAACTTGTCCTATGTAGTTCCTAATACGGTGAAGTGGATTGAACCGAATGTATTGTACAACATCGGTAGCCTTGAAAAGATAGAGGTTGCGGCGGATAACCAATACTATTCAGCGGAAGATGGGGTGCTGTTCAATAAGGCGAAGGACACTCTGCTTGTGTTTCCTCAACATAACAAAATGGTTGCCTATGAGATACCAAAGTCAGTGACGTGTATCAGACGTCGTGCGTTTTTTAGTGAAAACCTAAAAAGTGTAACGATTCCCAAAACAGTAAAGAGTATTGGGGAACACGTTTTTTGGAACAGTGCTGTAGAAAGTGTGGTAATATCTCAAGGAGTTAAGATGATAGGTGATTTTGCTTTCGCAAATTGCAGTAGTTTGAAGAATGTGTCAATCCCCCAATCGGTTGTAGCTATCGGAACGGGGGCATTCTTTGGTTGTGACAGTTTAGAACGTGTGGTTATTCCCCAAGGTGTAAAGACTATAGGAGAAGCTGCTTTTGCACATTGCCGAAAGTTGAAAACAGTGTCAATCCCACAATCTGTCACTGAGATAGGAGGCTGGGCATTTGTAAGTTGCGGAAAATTAGATAGCGTTAAGATACCAAAATCAGTTGACCGTATATGCAAAGGGACATTCGCTTGTTGTAAAACTCTTTCTAATTTAGAAATTTCAAAATCTGTTCGCAGCATTGCCGATTCTGCCTTTATAGGGTGCGTCGATTTAGATAGTGTGATGATTCCAAAATCTGTAAACAGTGTTGGCGCGGACGCTTTCAATAGAACAGAACATTATTTATCTGACATTGATTTTCAAACAGAATCAAAAAAGAGAGGGGGCAAGGAGACGACGGTGCGTCATGCGGTTTGTTCTCAGTATGCCGATTGGACTGTAAACAAGCGTTATGATATAAAAAAGGATACTTGGACTGAATCACGAATAAAAAAGACCGGGAAAGAAACAACAGTGATAGTGCCGGATTCTAAGTATGATAGGTGGAAAAAGGTCTTTAAAAAATGTCCGAAAGTTAAAGTCGCAGGAGCGAAACAGCAAAGCCAGAAAGGAAGTGAACTTTCTGCAACTCGTAATGCGACGGTTGTTGACACATGTATTGTGAACCGCGACGGCGACACAATCTGGTACAACCTTGATATGGAGGCAAAAACCGCAAGCGTGACGTATAAAGGGAAGGACAGATACTCTAACAATAAATATTCAGGTTCTATCACTATCCCCAAAAAAGTAAAGTGCAACGGGGAAAAATATCGTGTGACGGCAATTGATAAGGATGCTTTCTTAAACTGTGCAGGTCTAACCAGCGTCACCATCCCAAACAGTGTTACAACGATTGGCAGGAGTGCTTTCTTAAACTGTGCAGGTTTAACCAGCGTCACCATTCCAAACAGTGTTACGACGATTGGCGAGTGGGCTTTTGCATCTTGCTCCGGTTTAACCAGTGTCACCATCCCAAGCAGTGTTACGACGATTGATGAGGAGGCTTTTAAGTTTTGCACCGGTCTAACCAGCGTAACTATCCCCAACAGTGTTACTACGATTGGAGAGAGGGCTTTTTGTAGTTGTGACGGTCTAACCAGTGTCACCCTCCCCAATAGTGTTACGACGATTGGAAACGATGCTTTTGGGTCGTGCAGAAACCTCAAAAATATCAATGTGTCCAAAGGTAATTCACATTACAGCTCAGAAAACGGTGTGCTGTTTGACATCACAAAGAAGACGTTGATTCAATGCCCCAGAGGAATAAAAGGCAATTATGTCATACCTAATGGTGTGACGACGATTGGCGAACGGGCTTTTTACAATTGCGATGGTCTAACCAGCGTCACCCTCCCCAACAGTGTGACGACGATTGACGAGTATGCTTTTGCATCTTGCAAAGGTTTAACCAGTGTCACTCTTCCCAACAGTGTCACGGCAATTGGTAAGAATGCTTTCTTAAACTGCACCGGTCTAACCAGCGTCACCCTCCCCAACAGTGTCACGACGATTGGCGAGTGGGCTTTTCCCAATTGTCCCAGTCTAACCAGCGTCACCATTCCAAATAGTGTTACGACGATTGGCGAGGGGGCTTTTTTCAATTGCACCGGTCTAACCAGCGTTATCATCCCCAACAGTGTTACGACGATTGGCAAGTCTGCTTTTTATTATTGCACAGGTCTAACCAGCGTCACCATCCCTAATAGTGTGACGACGATTGACAAGGGTGCTTTTCGAGAATGCAAGGGGTTAATCAACGTCACCATTCCCAACAGTGTTACGAGCATTGGAGAGAGAGCTTTTTTGGGATGCAAGGGGTTAACCAATGTCACCATCCCCAACAGTGTTACGGAGATAGGGAAGCATGCTTTTGCGGATTGTGAAAACCTCAAAAGCATCAATGTAGTAAAAGATAATTTGCACTATTGCTCTGAAAATGGTGTGCTGTTTGACATCACAAAAAAGAGGTTAATCCAATGTCCCTGCGGAATAAAAGGCAATTATGCCATACCTAATGGTGTGACGACGATTGAAGAGACTGCCTTTTTGGTATGCGCAGGTCTGACCAGCGTCACCATACCAAACAGTGTCACGACAATTGGAAGAGGCACTTTTGCAGGATGCACAGGTCTGACCAGCGTCACCATCCCCAATAGCGTGACGAAGATTGATATTGATGCTTTTAGGGATTGTTCCATTTTGACCAACGTAACCATTGGCAATAGTATTACGACGATAGGAACTAATGCTTTTTTGGATTGCACCGGTCTAACCATTTTAACAATTGAAAATGCCACGCCTCCAGAAATATATGGTCCTATTTTATCTGGTGTTGCCAAAAACATAACCATCTACGTCCCGGCGGAGAGCGTGGAAAAATACAAAACCGCA
>CALFTM010000079.1 GCA_937916355.1 uncultured Bacteroidales bacterium | reverse complement strand
ATCAACCAATACACTATCACTTTTGATACAGAGGGAGGTAGTGAAATTGCACCAATCACGCAAGATTACAACACAGCGGTTACAGCACCTGCTGACCCAACCAAGGAGGGTTACACCTTTGCAGGCTGGCAGACCGGAATCCCTGCGACTATGCCGGCTAAGGATTCTACAGTAACTGCACAGTGGACGATCAATAGCCACAACTTGAAGTTCATGAGAAATGACGAGGAGGTGATATCTGATGAGAGTGTGGTTTATGGAACTGAAATCGTTGCGCCAGAGGTTGCTGACAGTGTGGGCTACACATTTACAGATTGGGACATCAAAGTTCCTGAAACCATGCCAGATGAAGATGTAACGGCAGTTGCACAATGGACCATCAATTCATACAAATTGACATTCAAATATGATGAAGATTCGGTTATCTCAACTGGTTCGGTAGATTATAAAGAAGCAATTACTGCTCCAGCAGACCCAACAAAAGAGGGTTACACTTTCGCAGGATGGGGTGGAGAAGTGCCTGCAACCATGCCGGCAAAGGACACTACCTTTACTGCACAGTGGTCTATCAACCAATACACCATCACTTTCGATTCAAAAGGAGGAAGTGAAATCGCACCAATCACCCAAGATTTCGGAACAGCGGTGCAAGCTCCAGCAGACCCGACAAGAGAGGGTTACACATTTGCAGGTTGGGACGGTACGATACCTGCCACTATGCCTGCAAAGGATTCATTATTGAATGCACAATGGAACATCAACCAATATATATTGACATTCAAAAAGAATGATGAGGAGGTGATCTCTTCTAAGAAATATGATTATGGACACGTGTTCCATGAGAATGAAATGGCTCAAGATCCGGACAGTGTAGGATACTCATTTATGGGATGGTCGCCTGAGTTGCCGACAAAGATGCCTGCGGAGGATTTCACGACAACTGCTCAGTGGACGATTAACAGCTATAAGATCTCATTTTACGGAGATTTAGATAATAGATTGTTCCATGAGGTTACGGTTGAGTATGGTAGTGATTTGGAGGATATCATAAATGAAGTGGAGACTAAAGTTCCAGTAGTGGAAGGTGAAACGTTCGAAGGATGGAATCAGGCTATCCCGGAAACCATGCCGGCATACAATTTGCATATTTATGCGCTATATAGTGCGAACACTTACTACATTTCATGGCTTGATTACAATGGAACAGTATTGGAGAAAACACCAATCATTTATGGTAATAAGATCGGAACGAACTCAGATTTGATCCCAACTCGTGAAGGTTATGAGTTTGTAAAATGGAATTACAAAAATGGTGAAGAGGTGAATTTCGGTACGGATGTTTACAATTTTGATCATGACACTGCTTTTGTCGCTCAATACGATATTTTGCAGTACACGATCACATTCGATACGGATGGCGGAACTGCAATCGAAAGCATTACAAAGGATTTCGGAACTACCTTGTCTCCAGTCTCTACAACGAAAGAGGGACACACTTTCTTATATTGGGTCAATGCAGCGTCTGAACAAATAACAGACTATCCTGCGGCAATGCCTGCGAAGAATTTGGATTTGAAGGCGGTATGGTCTGTCAACCAATACACCATCACATTCGACACGGATGGAGGTACTGAAATCGCTCCAATGACCCAAGCTTACAATAGCGAAATTGATGCGCCAGCAGACCCGACAAAAGTGGGTTACACATTCGCTGGATGGTCTCCTGAGATTCCAGAGAAAATGCCAGTTGATGGTATCACTGTCAAAGCACAATGGACTATCAACAGCCACATTTTGACATTTAAGAAGAATGACACAGAGGTGATCTCTTCTAAGAGTGTGGTGTACGGAACTGACGTTGTAGCACCAGAGTCGTTGGACAGCGTGGGCTACACATTCACACGTTGGGACATCGAAGTTCCTGCAACCATGCCGGATGAAGATGTGACGGCAGTTGCACAATGGAGCATCAATTCATACGAATTGACATTCATGAAGAATGAGACTGAGGTAATCAAAAAAGAGTCGGTTGATTATAACACGCCATTGGCAGATTATGTTCCAGCGGTGGACAGCCTTGGATATACGTTCAGCGGATGGTCGCCAGCGGTGGCAGAGAAGATGCCGGCAGAAGACGCTACTTACGTTGCACAATGGACAGTCAACCAATACACCATCACATTCGACACGGACGGAGGTACTGAAATCGCACCAATGACCCAAGCTTACAATAGCGATATTGTTGCGCCAGAAAATCCGACAAAAGTGGGTTACACCTTCGCCGGATGGTCTCCTGAGATTCCTGAAAAAATGCCAATCGACGGTATCACTATTAAAGCACAATGGACTATCAACAGCCACATTTTGACATTCAAGAAGAATGATACTGAGGAGATCTCTTCTAAGAGTGTGGTGTATGGAACAGCCGTTGTAGCACCAGAGTCGTTGGACAGCGTGGGCTACACATTTACAGGTTGGGACATCGAAGTTCCTGCAACCATGCCAGATAAGGATGTAACGGCGATTGCACAATGGTCTATCAATCGTTATAATTTGAAATTCATCGGATTCAATGATGCAGTTCTCGTTGATGATGATGTAGACTATAAAGAGGCATTGGGTGGATATATCCCTACTCTGGTTAATCCAGAAGGTTGGACATTCACCGGTTGGACACCAGAAGTTCCTACCACTATGCCAGCAGAGGATTTGACCATCACTTCAACTTGGGAACGTAATGAGAATGATTTGATTTACATCGTTGATCAAAATCAGACCAAAGTCCCTTACAAATATGAAGATTTGGTTCAAGCACCAGAATCTCCATCAAAGGAGGGACACACATTTGTTTCATGGGTAGACGGAAATGGACAAAAGGTAGATTTCGGTTTCTCAATGCCAGATAATGATACTATCGTAACGGCAAAATGGGTAGTCGATACATTTGCTGTCACTTATGTAGACCATGATGGAGTTGTGTTGGGTGTGGATTCTGTAATCTATGGTGGAACAGAATTTAAGACCATTGCAGAACCTACTCGTGAAGGTTACGAGTTTATCGGATGGTCGAAAACTTTGCAGGTGATGCCAGCTGAAGATGTCACAATTGAGGCTCAATACGAAATTTTGTCGTTCACAATGAAGTTCTACATTGCAGACAATGTTTTGCATAGAACCGTAGAGGCAAAATATGGTACGAACATCCCTTCTGTTAATATTCCAGCAAGAGAGGGTTATAAGGTGATCGGATGGGATAAGCCAGTCCCTGCGACGATGCCAGCATACAATGATGAATTCCATGCAGTGTATGAGGTGATTCCTTATGTTATCACATACCTCGACTTTGACAATGACATTTTGGGAACTGACAGGGTCAACTATGGAGACCCAATCGTTCCTCCAGCCAATCCGGTTCGTGAGGGTTACACTTTCGCTCAATGGTTTGGTCAGATCCCTGCGACGATGCCTGCGAGAAATGTAACTTGCATCGCTCAATACCAAATCAATCAATACAACATCACATTCGAAGACTTCGACGGACGTGTCATCAGTTCTAAGAACGTTGATTATGGTACGAAGGTGGTTGCTCCGGCAAACCCAGTTCGTGAGGGTTACACATTCGCAGGTTGGGATAATGAAGTGCCATCATCAATGCCTGCAAAGGATGTCGTTTTGAAGGCTGAATATGAAATCAACAGTTACGTCGTTTCATTCGTTGATTTCGATAATACTATCTTGCAGACTAACACGCTTGAGTTTGGTGCAGAGGTAGTTTACCCTGCACAAGATCCAACAAGAGAGGGATATACTTTCATTGGTTGGAGCGAATCAATTACGACAGTTCCTGCAAAAGATTCTGAGTTGAAAGCAAAATATGCGATCAATCAGTATAACATCACATTTAAGGATTTCGATGGAAATGTGATCGAGACAATGACGTTGGATTTTGGTGCGAAAGTGACTGCTCCAGTTGCTCCTGCTCGTGAGGGTTACTCTTTCGCAGGTTGGGATACCACTGTTACGACAATGCCAGCGAAGGATGTTGTTGTGAATGCAGAGTATGTCATCAATAATTATTTGGCAAAATATAAGGACTACGACAATAGTGTCATCACCTCTTTCGAGGTTGCTTTCAATGCTGCAATTCCAGCTGTTGAGAATCCGACAAGAGAGGGATATACATTCTCAGGCTGGTTGCCGGTTGTCCCTGATAAGATGCCAGCGAAGAATTTCGAGACTACCGCTCAGTACACTGTCAACAAATATACGTTTGTCTTCCGTGATAAAGATGATGAGTTGATTACTCGTCTGACAACTGAGTATGGTAAGGATGTCATCGCTCCACAAGCTCCAGTTGAGGAGGGACATGTATTTATCGGTTGGGACAAAGAAGTTCCAGCTAAGATGCCTGCTTACAATGATATTTTCAAGGCAAAATATAAAGTGTTGCGTTACAGCTTGACATTCATGGATAAGGAGAGCGGTACAGTCTACAAAACCGATTCGCTTGATTATGGTGAGAAGGTGGTTGCTCCTACAGCTCCTGAAAAGGTGGGTTATACATTTGCTGGTTGGGATATTGATGTTCCTTCAGTCATGCCAAATGTGAACATTATCATCTATGCTACATGGAGCAAGAACGCGTATGCTTTGAGCTACTACGATGTAGACTCTACTTTGATTCAAACAGACGCAGTATTGTTTGAGGATGAGGTGGTAGCAATGGAGAATCCTTCTCGCGTAGGATATACATTCGCCGGTTGGGAGCCTGCACTTCCTTCTGTGATGCCTGCTGAAGATGTGGAAACCTATGCTACATACATTGTGAATAAGTATCAAATCACTTTCGTGGATGAGAATGACAATTTGATTCATAGTGATTCGGTAGTGTATGGTGATGCAATCACTCTTCCATCTGCTCCAGTGAAAGAGGGTCATTCGTTTGCTGGATGGACTCCAAATGTCCCTGCGACGATGCCTGCAGAGGATGTGAAGGTTAAGGCTACATGGGCGAAGAATTTCTACACTATCACATTTGTTGACTTCGATAATAGTGTGATTTTGGAAGAACAGCTTGAGTTTGAGGAGAAGATCGTCACTCCGAATGCACCTTCTCGTGAAGGATATACTTTCGTGGGTTGGTCTCCTGTTGTTCCTAAGACAATGCCAAGTAAGAATGTAGTCTTTACTGCGACATACGAGGCTAACGTGTATGAGATCACATTCTTGGATGATAATGATAATGTTATCGCACAATACTCTTTGGCGTTCGGTGATAAGATTGTCGCTCCAGACGCTCCGATAAAAGAGGGTTACGAGTTTAGCGGTTGGGATGTTGAATTGCCAGAGACTATGCCAGCGAAGGATATTGTCGCAAAACCTAACTGGAATGAGTTGGCGATTGTCTTGAAGAGTGTTCAATCATTCACTTCAAACCTTTGTGAGGGTGATGATGCTCAAATAGAGTTTACTCATGAGGGCGGAAAACCTCTGACTTATAAGATTTTCTTCGGAGAGGATGCGGTTGCCGCTGGTTTCCCTGAAATGGTTGAGGGAGAAATCGACGAAGAGAAGGGAGTATTCTTCACATTGCCTTCACTTGTTGAAGAGGGAGCATATACCGCTTCATTGCAATTGATGGGCGCGTCAGTTGAAAGTAACAAGGTGAACTTCAACTTCTCTACCAACCTCTCTTCAAGCCACTTGAAGAGAATGTGGAATGATGTCATCGTTTGTAGCAATGTAGATGAGAGATTCACAGCTTATCAATGGTATAAGGATGGTGAATTGATTGAAGGTGCAACTCAACAATTCTATTGCGAATTGGATGGTTTGGATGGAGTTTACTCTGTCAAGGTGACTTCTAACGATGGAATGGAGTTGTTCATCTGCGGTCTTGAGTGTGAGTTCATTCTTCCTCCGTTCTCAATTGTGGTATATCCTAATCCGGCTAAGGCAAACGAAGATGTCACATTGGAGGTTGAGGGAATGACAGAAGAGGATTTGGCGAATGCTAAGATCTTTGTTTACAACGCTTCTGGTGTTGTCGCTCACTCAAACAAGGAGGTCGAGTACAAAAACTTGGTTCAATTGCCAATCGGCTCATACATCGCTGTGGTCGAATTGGATGGAAAGACCGCCTTCTGCAAGTTTATCGTTCGTTAAAAGTGTAGTTTAATATTGGATAAAAATGAATAAGTTAAAAGTTTATATGGTCGCATTGCTTGGTCTCCTGATGGGAGTCCAAGTATATGCTCATGATAATTATAATTACTTGAATATAACATTAGGTGGTGGCCTCCACACTATGCGTCATACACCTATGTTGGGAAATTCAAAACTTGGTGCGGGAGGAGTTTTCAATGTTAACTACATCCGATTCTTCGGCGACCATTTCGGTTTGGGTACAGGTCTGGGTGTCTCTTACAACCAATCACGTTCTATCATCGACGGAACGATTATCAGTCTGGAGCAAGATGCTTACAATGGTAATCAGGCATACGAGTTTAGAATGATTTATGATAATTGGGAGGAGGTTCAACGTTCTGTTGTCGCAGAATTGCCGTTAGGCTTTTATGGAAGATTGGACATAAAGGAGAAGACCTCTTTCTTTGTTGGAGTTGGTGGAAAATTGACCTTCCCTTTCATCTATCGTTATGAGACGGTGGACGGAAGCATTGAGACACGCGGATATTATTCAAGTACCAATGTGGAGATTTTTGATCTTCCTCATCATGGCTTTGGAGTCAATAACACCAACTATTTTGGCTCGACAGATTCTAAATTGGGCTTCTCTATCTTTTTGGATTTGGGAATGAACCATTGGCTGAAGGAGAATCTTGCGCTCTATTGGGGATTGTATTGTAACTATGGCATCACCAACATTTCAAAATCTAATACTGCGGATTTGTATGATGTAGAGGAGAATTATGCGGGTGTGCATGGTTCAAACATGATAGAGAAGGCTTCTCTTTTCTCAGCAGGTGTGAAGATCGGTGTTACAATTCCGTTCGGAAAGAAACCGTTGAAGATTATGCCAGACTCTGCATTGCAACCAGATTCAGCATTGGAGTTCCACGAGTTGGTTTTGGTCGCACCTGACACAATCGTTCCAGATTCTATGGCAGTGGAGGTCGCTTCTATGATTGAGAAATTACCAGATTGGGAGAACTTCAATTACAGACATAAGGATGAGTTGAAGAAGGTGACCGACGCTTTTGCTGCACTTTCTGTTGATGCTAAACATGATGTCCCTCAGGAACTTCGTGAGAAGATGTTCGGTTTGAACGTCAATGTGAACAAATCAACTATCGAGAACCTTGAGCAGTCATTGAAGATCAAGAAGTCTTACGGATTCTCACTCTCTTCCTCTTCCGGACATTTTTCTGAAAAAGAGAAGGAGTATATGCGTTATGTGGCGGATTGTTTGAAGATGAACCCAGAGGCAAAGGTTAGTGTAGTGGGGTACACTTGTGATCTTGGTACGAAGATGATAAACGAGGAGTTGGGTTATGACCGTGCAATTCACGTCAGAAACTATTTGATTCGTTATGGTGCGTTCGAGGAGCAGGTGGAGATGGACTCACAGTCGACTCATAATCCTGTTGCGCCTAATACTTCTGAGAAGAACCGTGAGAAGAATCGTCGTACTGAAATCAAGTTGATTAAGAAGAAATAATCCCTCGGGAAGTAAGGAATCGTAAAATAGAGCTATGACAAAAAAGGTGTTCTTCATTGAGAGGATCACCTTTTTTGTTAACTCCTATGGACTTTTATTTATTTGATTATCGGATAATAGTGCAATGCATTCGGTCTCCTTTGGGATGTTTATGGAAATGAATTTTTATATTTAAACTATCTCTGCCACCATAACATCTTGTGAGACTGGTGTGCTCTCCACACCCCGTTGGGAACAAGACACAACGGAAAAAAAACACGCCACAAAAAACTATAATAAGGTGCGTATTCAATTCTATAACACTACTTTGTCTTTAAAATATCCTCCACAACCTTTATGTCTATTTCCAGCATTTCCGCAATCTCAGACGGCGATTTCCCTTTCTCTTGCTTGGAAAGCACGAGTTTAGTCAGTAATGCATGTTCACCTTCCGCACGACCCTTTTTCAGTCCGATGGCCGTTCCTTCAGCAAGTCCCTCCGCTCTTCCTTCGACAAGACCCTCCTTTTTCGCAGTGTTCAAGACATTGAACCAATCGGTATAGTTTTTCAGGTTCTCCTCGTAGTCGTAGCGTTCGGTCTTCGAGAAGGCCGCAATCTCCGCCACTTCAAAGAAGCGGTTGAAAATCGCCTCAGTCAGGGCAACAGGCTTGTCGTCCAACTTTCCAAGGTTCTTGATGGCGTAGAGCCATTTGTCCATAAAGGTGTCAAGCTCAGACTCCT
>CALFTM010000078.1 GCA_937916355.1 uncultured Bacteroidales bacterium | reverse complement strand
ATCGCCGTTTTCGATTTCGAAAGATTTCACATATACTCCCAATGGAGTGAATGCGTCGCACTTGCCGGATAGTCCTGCCATCGCTCCGTTATCGACAATGCCGGTGGTGCCGGATTTCGATTTGAACGACAATTTGTCGATGTTACAGTAAGGGGAGGTGATTTCGATGCGAAGGGTGTGTTTTCCTGCCTTCAAGTCTATTTCGTCACATTTTACCTCCTTATAAACATCCCACACGTCTGTCCCTGTCTGCGGAACGATGATTTCAGAACCTGCCTTTTCACCATCGACATAGATTTGGAATGCCGAATTCTCGATTCCGGATGCCACGGTGACGGTCAGTTCGTAAGTGGCGGTCTCTGCCACATCGACGGTGTAGTTCATCCATTCTCCTTCCATAGTGTATCCGATCGCATAGCCGTTGTTTCCTGTGACAATGTCCACCGAAACGTCATCACGCAACTCTCCCTCCTCGTTTTGAGGGTCGGTGTCGTAGTAGGAGATCTCTTCACATCCGTAGTCGAACTCTTCGGCTTCGATTACACCCGGAATTTTGTTCTGTCCGTATGGTGCTTGCGCCGCACATACGAAGAGGCTTGCAGAGTCTGATGCGACGTTGCCGTTCTTATCGTATGCTACGATTTTGATGGTGTAGTCTCCAGTTTCAAGTGGTTTGAACGACCAATTGTAAGGAGCAATGTATTTGTGGACGAGCAAGCTATCGTTCGCAAATATGTCGATATGGTCGATCTCCGCTTCCATGCTTGCGGTCGCTTTGATGCTGATGGAGTCTCCCATCGGGATGGTTGTGGCAGAGATGGTGCAGTTGGCGTTAGAACCGTCGAATACCCAGTAGTCGAGTTCGAATCCTCCGGTGAAGACAAAGAACAGGTGGTGTTCTCCCTTGATGGTTTTAAGCATTTTGCTGGATACTTCCACCAACTGTCCGTTGGTGTTTGGTACTTCCAAGTAGCCGACCACCTCTCCATCGGGTTCATCCAGACAGATTTTGATGGCACCGGTTTTGTTGGAGCTGACACATGCTGTGAATCTTGATGCGCCAGAACCGAAGTCCACTTGCGATAATCCGATCCAGTCTCCTTTGTCGATGGAGGTGAGGAGCATTCCGTCTCCGCCGAATCGGGTGTTGATGCCCCCTTGCCATGCCATGGTCTCACCCTGCGTTCTTACGAATGGGTTGTGTGAGCAGACCTGAGGCACACCTGCCAATGTACCGGTAGCTTGAGATATTTTACCAGTTGCGACATTCACAGGGATTTTGTCGATGTTAGTAGAACGGTAGCCCTTGTCTGGCAAGCCCATTGCATTTTGGAGGACGAGAGCGTGGTATGCGATATAGTATTCGCCTTTAAATTCAAAGATGGCGTGGTGGTTGTTTCCTCCACTGTTCTTGAAGAATGCGGAGTGGTTTTTGAATACCATTCCTGAGTAGGTGAATGGTCCAAGCGGGTTGTCGCTGGTCATGTAGCATATTTCAGCATTGTTCATCGGGTTGCCGACACATTTCCAGTTTGAGCAGTAGCTGTAGATGTACTTTCCTCCGATTTTGTTAGCACCCGCATCCTCAAACAAGTATGGAGGGTTGATGGTTGTAGGAGTTCCTACGATACTGATGTAGTCTGAACCCAATTGTACGACACGTGCAGTACCGGGGTCTGCTTCTTTGCCATCTGGCACACCACCTCCGAAGTAGAGGTATGCTTTCCCGTCATCGTCCATCAATACGGCAGGGTCGAAGAGCCATGTGACATTTCCACAATTTGGAGTACTTCTGGAAATCAACTCCTTGCCGAGCGGGTCTACCCATGGTCCGTAAGGGGTGTCGCTGGTGACGACACCGATTCCGCTTCCGTTGTTCGCAAAGTATAAGAAGAACTTGTCTTTGCCATTGACCTTTGCGTGCATTGCAGATGGAGCCCATGAACAGCTCGCCCATTTTGCCACACCGGCACTGTTGTTTCTTCCGGCGATGTTCATGCTTCCGTGGTCTGTCCAGTTGACCATGTCTTTTGAGGAGATGCAGTTGATGGTGTTGATTTCGCCATATTCGTTGGTATTTCCGTTGGTATTGTCGAATTGTTGTTGGTCGTTTGTCATGTAGACATAGACTTCGTCATTGTAGACCATTGCGTATGGATCCGCACCGAAACGGTGAGAGATCAACGTATTGTGGTCGTCCAATCCTTTAGGTCCTTTTGTCAAAGAGACTCCACTGAACATAGAAGACAAGTCTGGTGCATCGTCGGCAGG
>CALFTM010000077.1 GCA_937916355.1 uncultured Bacteroidales bacterium | reverse complement strand
GGTGGCTATCGATATGCCTGCCGGACCTTCTGAAGTGGAAGTGTTGGCGGACGATAGCGCAAACCCTATTTTTGTCGCATCAGACCTCCTTTCTCAGGCAGAACATGGCGTAGATAGCCAAGCCATCCTAATCACCACAAGCGAGAACCTTGCAAACGAGGTGATGAAGGAGGTGACAAGCCAATTAGAGCAACTTCCAAGAAAGGACATCGCAGAAAAGTCTATCGAAAATAGCAAAATCTTCGTTGTCAAAAATATGGAAGAGGCCATCAAAATGACAAACTCCTACGCTCCTGAACATCTGATCATCTCCACCTTAAACTACAACAAAGTGGCAGAGGGAATCGACAATGCAGGCTCTATTTTCCTTGGTAACTATACTCCGGAAAGTGCGGGCGACTACGCTTCTGGAACTAACCACACTCTTCCTACCAATGGATATGCCAAAGCATATAGCGGAGTGAACTTGGATAGTTTCCGCAAAAAAATCACCTATCAAGAGATCAGTAAAGAGGGACTGGACCGCATAGGAGATGCTATCGAGACAATGGCAAGCAACGAACATCTATTTGCTCACCAAAATGCGGTGATTTTAAGACGCAAATAATGTTCCTTTATTCAAATATGTTGCAACTAAAACTGAATGGTTATGTTTGAATTAAAAAAACAAGTTCGTCCCAACATTTGGGAATTAGAACCCTATTCATGCGCCCGCGATGAGTTCAAAGGCGAGGCTTCTGTGTACTTAGATGCGAATGAAAATCCTTTCGACCTACCCTTCAACCGCTATCCAGACCCTTTGCAGAAAAATCTGAAATCTGAAATCAAAAAGATTAAAGGGATCAAATGCAGAAACACATTCTTAGGTAATGGTAGCGACGAGGCAATAGACCTTCTTTATCGAATATTTTGTGAACCACAAAAGGATAATGTTGTTGCTATCACCCCTACTTACGGAATGTATAAGGTCTGTGCGGATATTAACAATGTGGAATACCGCAACGTCCTGCTCGACGAAAACTTCCAAATCAAAGCGGATGCTCTACTTGAAAGGACTGACGAGAACACCCGTATCATCTGGTTGTGTTCTCCTAACAACCCAACCGGAAACTTGCTGAATCCTCTCGAAATCGAAAAAATCTTAAAAAATTTCAGCGGGATTGTGGTAATAGACGAAGCCTACATTGATTTCGCAGATTCTGAAAGTTGGTCAAAACGATTGTCGGAATTTCCTAATATGGTCATTTTGCAAACGCTGTCAAAAGCTTGGGGGTGCGCCGGACTGAGACTCGGAATCGCCTACGCATCGGAGGCTATCATCGCACTTTTCAATAAAGTGAAGTATCCTTACAATGTGAACGACTCATCACAAAAAATCGCTGCGGAGACTTTGAGGCAATACGGCATTTTCAAAGAAAGAAGAGATACAATCATCGACGAAAGAGAGAAGTTGAAATCCAATTTATTGAACCTCCCTTTTGTAAGGCACATCTACCCTTCTGACGCAAATTTCATTTTAGTGAAAGTGGACAACGCCAACGCAACCTACCAATATCTGGTGAAAGATGGCATCATCGTGCGCAACAGAAATTCTGTCGTGTTGTGCGAAAATAGTCTGCGCATCACCATTGGGACTCCTAAAGAGAACGAAATCCTTTTGGACACTTTAAAAAAGATGCCATACTAAAATGATTCTTTTGTAAAAATCCCAAACGGTTTGTTTTTTTCAAACCGTTTTTTTTTATTTTTGCAAAAATCAATAATAATATGGAAGTCATGAATTGTAAAAAAATCATCGCACTTTATGTGGCATTATTATGCTACGTCACCGCATCTCCCATCATGGTCACTCTATCATGGGATCCATGTCGCTTTGATAGAGTCCACCACAACCTAAAAGGGCCTGTAGCCTCCTTAAAGATAGAAGGAGACTCTTCCATTATTTATTCATGCAACTTTAACAAAAACGGAGAGTTATCAGAGGAGCATCACGGCATTCTCAATACACTAACGGCACAAAGTTATCGAAACTATTTTTATGTGCATGAATATGACTCAAATGACAAAAGAATTAACATAACAAGACACCACGCGTGGGAAGAGAAGCCCGATTGGCTTAAAATCACCCTCAAAAATGAGCATGAAACATTTCATTACACCTACGACGATAACGCAAAAAAATACCTGTATAACGGACAATATTGTAGTGAGCCTGAGCTGGACAAAATGGACGATACACCCTATGGTGGACAATTCAATCATGGACCCAACTACTATCCGTTCACTTTTAGATATGAACCCCAAGGCTACATTGCGGAATCTCTCACGGGAAGTTCATGGTGGGAACGATTCGCCAACATCAAAGACCAACTCAAAACGAGAAAAAAATGGAACGGTTTTGTCATGAAAGATTTCATCGACGACCAAAACTATCGTTTGTACAACAAAAAAACAAAAATGACTTTACAACAAAATAACGACACACTGCGAATTGAGTCTCACAAAGCCTCTTCATTTCGGTTAACTTACAAAACAGAAAGGATAAAAGAAAAGACCTTCTCCAATGAAGCGAACCCGACAAACGAGACCCAATACACATTCCAATATAAATACCAAAAAATTTTAGACCACATAGAAATATTTTCAGACACCGCACAAACACCTAAAAAGATAATATACCTCAAACACGACGAATGGGGAAACTTGATAGAGGCTAAATCAGTGTACCCCAAAAGCCCCAAACAAAAGGCTTCTATCAGAAAGTACAATATTGAGTATTTCCCTGAAAGTGACTAAACAAATGAAGGGAAAAGAGTCTTGTCCGAAAAACAATAATCTTAAAACAACAAAAGGCATCCTCATAGATGCCTTTTATTTTTCAAATAGATGATAGTTAGGGTCTTGATCTCAACTGAACTTTAGCTATACTGTGTGTATCGTGTAATAAGTAGAAAAGTGTAACATGGTATACGTCTGAAAGATGTTTCGTTAGAGAAATCATTGCATTCAATGCTCTTCTGTTTATATTTTTATTTCAAATCTGAAAATTCACATTGTAAAACCGTCCGTCTCTTCGGACAATGCAAAGGAATATAATTTCACGAAATTCAATTAGGATTTTTCTTGCAACCAATATGAAAATTTAGGCAAAAAGGCTAAATGACTGATTTTTCCAATCTTCTGATACCCGTCTGCCGATTTTTTACTATCAAACCAATGGTAGAAAAAAACATAAAACAAAAAAGGCACCCGAAAGGATGCCTTTTCTTAAAACAGATTGTAGTTAGGTTTAAATTATGAACGAACATTAACTAACTGTGTGTGTAATCGTGTAATAGAAAAAGAAGTGTGTAATATGGTACGTCTGGAATGGAGTTTCAATCATAGAAACACCCATTGCCTTCTGAATGCTCTTTATGTTTTATATTTTATTTCAAAAAGAAATTCTAATTTCTGAATTTGTCCGTCTTTTCGGACAGCACAAAGGAACAAAAAAACAGCCTATACGATTAGGATTTTTTAAGCATCTATCATGATTTTTTAAGCAAAAAAAGGCTTCTGCCGAAAAAAAAGAGATATTTAGCAAAAAAAAGAACCGGAACAGCCTCCTAAAACAACAAAAGCATCCAATTTTTAGGAAAGACTTTCAAGAGCAGTTTTTTTCAAAGATGAAATCTATCCCCCAAAAAACTTTGTGTAATATGTAAAAAAAAGCATCCTTCCCAAATTTCATTTAAAAGAAAGTGGACTGGCAAAAAAGCAAAAAGGCACCCTCCATCGAGGATGCCTTTTTAAAACAGGGATAGTAAGGTTTAAACTGCACTTAACTGAACATTATACTATACTGTGTATTCGTGTAATAGGTACAAATTTGTGTAACAAAGGTACGTCTGAAAAAAAAATTTTGGCAGCGGTACTCTCATAAGAGATCTAATCCCTCAGAATCTACGCTCCTTCGTTTGTGAAATATTTATATCATATTCCAACTTTTCTCATTTCAAACGACCAAATTTCCATCGGAAATTTTCGTCCCTTTGGACAATACAAAGGAACACATAAATCTGATAAAACGGTAAGAAGTTTTACGCAAACATTCGGATTTTTTAGTCAAAATGAAAAATTTTCAAATTATCCACATCAAAACAACAAAAAACAGGAAGAGAAGAAGCGAGTAAATCACTTTACAGCACTTGGTAAAACGCCGAAAAACTCCTTAAACTTACGAGAGAAATAAGCAGGATCCGAGAAGCCCACGGAATAAGCCACTTCAGATACATTCAGCTCTTCTTCTTGATTCTTAAATACTTGCATCGCTTTATTCAAACGAAATTCTCCGACTAACTCGACAGGAGACTTTCCTAACAGTGATTTTGTCCGACGAGAAAGTGTCGACTGACTTACAAACATAGCGTTCGCAATCTCCTCTATTGACAACTCACTATTCTTATAGTTCTCTTCAATGAATTTCATCAAATTGTCCACAAAAGGATTCAGCTTTTCTTCGACAATCGCCACATTTTCAACCGGAACAGCGTCTTTTTCCTCCAAATTTTGAACATCCTTAGACTTTCCATCCTCATAATATTGCTGCAACAGTCGGGTCTGCTGCTTCTGACGAAGCCTTAGCACATTGTTTACCTTCATCAACAACTCTCCTGCACTGAATGGCTTAGAGATATAATCAATCGCACCACTCAATAAGCCCAGCAACCTATCAGACTGTTCATTTTTAGCAGACAAAAACAGAAATGGGATAGAACTGGTTCTTTCATCACTCGAAAGTTTGCGACTTAGCTCCAAACCATTCATCACCGGCATCTCCATATCACTCAAAATCAGATCCACCTCATTCGTCTCAATGATAGAGAGAGCCTCCTGACCATTAGAAGCCAAATGTACCGTCATATATGGACGCAACATATCAGCGATATTCTTGCAAATCAGCTGATCATCATCCACAACGACTGCCACGTTACCTTCTAATACCTCTTTGTCGACAGTCCATTCCACCGACGCATTTTCTCCTACATTCAGATAATGCCTCATATCTTCCACCTTTTTGGAAGATTTCGGCAACTTAATCCAAATGGTCGTTCCAACGCCCTCTTCACTCTCTATATCAAAAGAACCTTTATTCTTTTCTATATAATCCATGCAGACACGGAAGCCCAATCCAGTTCCTTTTTCATTGTCAGTACCCAAAGAACTGACACAAAAACCATCCTTTTTCAACTTAGACAACTGTTCCGCAGTCATTCCTACTCCATTATCAGCAATCTTCACCACCACAAATTGCTCCTCTTCTTGAGCTTCCACCAATATTCGCCCCCCATTACGAGTGAATTTCACCGCATTGTTCACCAGATTACGAAAAATTGTACCCATCATTCGCCCATCGCCCCACAAACAATACTCCACATCACAAACCACCTTCAATTCAATGTTTTTCTTCAAGATGACAGAAGAGAGCAACGACACCACATTGCTCAACAAAGAGGACAAATCCACATTTGATGGTTTATAATCAATCTGCTCCTTTTTAGCTCTCGCCCATTCCAACAGGCGGATCATTTCGCTCTGCAACACCTCGGAAGATTTCAAGACATCCACAATTATCGACCGTCTCTCCTCATGCCCCATTTCAGGCTCTCTCCTCAACCATCCCTCTAACGAACCCACGATAGCGAACATCGGATTTTTCAAATCATGTGCGATAACAGACAACACCCTGTCCTTGTCGGTCAAGGCGACATTTAATTGTTCATTCTGTACCTCGATTTGCTTATTCTTCTCGTACAACTCTTTTGTTCGTTCATCAACCATTTTTTTCAATTCAACCTGCCGCTCTTGCAATCCTTTAAAACGCAAATAGAAAATCAAGGTAATGATCATTAGTAAAAGAACTACAAACAACAGAATCGCCCACCATGTCAGCCACCAAGGAGTCTGAACAATCACAGGCAGAGAGAGCTGAGCCTCCAACCGTCCGTTACGTTCCACCTTTAATTCTAAAACATACTCTCCATAAGGGATGTATGAAAAACGGATTCTTCTATCATTCGACAATTTTGTCCACTGGTCTGACAAGTGTTTAAGCCGGTAAGAGAAGTCTATTTCCGCACCAGAGAAATCCACCCACTCTACCGTCAGATTGATTTCTGACATGTCATGAGGTACATTTATCTCTTCGATTTTGCCAGATTTTGAAACCTTTAAATATTGGACACTCTCTTTAGTATCCATGCGTCCGATTTCGATGTCAGAGAAACGGACATGGGAATGTCCCCGACCTCCCTCCGGAATTTTATTTTGTAGAATGAATCCTGATTTCGTACCCCAAAGCAACCTTCCGTCGTTCAATCTTGTTGCACAATGGTTGTGAAAATTCCTCAACACCTTACTTCTCAGCGAGTTTGCATAAAAAGTCTCTTTTTCATAATCAATCGTCAACAAACCTACATCACCACTGGCACGCAACATCCCATCTTCATCGAAACACAATGAAGAGTATTTCCCTTTTGGAATGAACCTTAAAGTATCTAACACCTTTCCATCTTCCGAAAAATGGACAATAGAACGGTTGGTCGCTACAAATAGTCCACCAGACGAATCGACCACCATATCATTAACATTCATCGGGTTGTTGTCCAAGACCTGCGAGAAATCGGGCAGCAAAGCCTCCTTCTCCTCTCCTTTCACCCTCCAAACAGAACGTGAAGTAGCGACCCATCGAACACCATTCTTACCCTCCCTCACCATACTTGGCCACATGTCAAACTCTTTCTCAGAAAACTGCAGACTGTAGCGAGACCACTTTTTATCGGTATCTCTCAAATAGAGCCCGTCTCCTCCTGAACAAACCCAAACCTCACCATTAGACAACTCCCGAACATCCACAAAACAGCTAAGGTTAGAATTGAGTCCTTCAAACCGCTCTCTCTGGAAAGTATTCTTCTTATAATCGAAGGTGATCACGCCTCCTCCCCATGTCGCAATCCAAAATTTATCTTCCGACCCTTGATTCATAGAAAGGATGTTACTATTACGCAAACCGTCACGCTCATCATAATACTTCACCGGCACCAAATCCTTGGAAAGCAATATGACACCACCACCATCAGAAGCTACATATACTCGCCCCTCCTCACTCTCAATAAAAGAGGTTACCTCCCTTTTCGGAAACTGGAAATCTGAAGAAAGCTGCATCGGCTCAACGCTATAAGGCGAAAAATTCCACAGACCAGCACTTTGTGTTCCAATCCAAATCTTCTCATCCTCACTTTGATGGATAGAATATATCTTTTCCATGTAACCGACAGACTCATTGGTCGGGTATATCTTCTCAAAATGAGCACCCTCTTGCGGAGGAATGTCAGAACACCACAAACCAAAACCATCCGTAATATACCAAAAAACGCCCTTTTCATCGAGCAAAATATCCCCTAAATTAGAAAATGGCAAATGGATGAACTCTGGTTCTTTAATAGAACCATCCTTTTCAATTTTTATCTTGCACATCACGTCCGAAAAACAGGACAAGAGAAGCAACGAGTCTGAAATCGGAATCACTTTCGAAGAATACATTGAAGAAAGGTCTTTGAACAAATCAAACTCCTTCAACATATTTCCCTCTTTATCAGAAACATACAAACGATTAAACGAACTCACCCAATAACGCCCATGAACATCCTCATAAAAAGAGCGCACATATATATCCTTAAATGATTTGAAAGCAGGAAAATCATTGGTAAAACGGTCGTCACCCGCTTTTAGCATATAAAGTCCACCCGACGTGAACACCACCGGTTCTCCCTTTCGGGTCTCTGAAAAGCCCTCGATTGTCTTAAAATAGGTACTTTTAAAATCTTCTGGAGAATAATCAACGAAGCAATCCCTCAAATTATCATACTTCAACAAAACTCCTTGAGAACCTCCCAAAAAAGTCTCTCCATTGTCATAGCATTTGACATGATAAAGGTCATTCCTTTTCAATGAAGGGTAATTCTCCATATCAAATACCTTCATCACACTACCATCGAAACGAGTTACGCCCCCATCTGATGTAGTCCAAATGTGTCCGCAAGTGTCTTGATCAATCTGATAAACCTTATCAGATGCCAAACCGTCACTCATTGAATAAAGGCTAAACTGAATGTTTCGCGCTTCTGCCTCAACCACAAAAAGGAGAAAGGACAATGCGCAAAGCACCCTCCACACACGAGTTTCATATATCTTACCGATAACACCCATACACTAACACACTTAGCCACTCAGTTTATTTTGGCTCCTAAATTATAAAAAATTAGTGAAACCAACAACATTTCGAGGGATAACACAACAGGAATGTGGAGAAGAAATAAAAATAAAAAGCGGAGATGGTCTACATCTCCGCTTTTTTAGTTAAGGTTTCGCACTTGACAAGATTTTATGGTTCTCAATATGTTATTTCTTTATCTTCCTTTTCAAAAGAAAGGGTGGTTTCCCAACCCTTTCTTGTTCTGCAAACATCAGGAGCATTTCGCAATGCCAAAGTCCAGACGTAAATTAAAACCATTATTACACTTATATCAATAATTCATTAACTACTGACAATGCAAAGATATAGTGAGTATTCTTTTTTTGCAATATATTTTTGTCCCAACATAATGGATTTTTTTTTCATTTACGATTTTTTTGTCACTTCTAAATATTTTAAATTATCCACAACCAGACTTTATTATTTTATAAATCAAATATTTACATGTGGATTATTTTAAACCAAATCCGTTTTGCTGAGAAGGAGAATACCCATAAAAATTCCTAAATTTTTTACTAAAATAATACGGTTCATTGAATCCTACCGCATACGCGACCTCCGAAACGGTATGATTACTGCTCGACAACAGTGTCCGTGCAACACCTAAACGATACTCTGTCAAAATTTCTGTTGGCGTTTTTTCTGTAATCAATTTTAGTTTTCTTGCAAATGTGGACTTACTCATCGACAAAGAGGAAGCCATATCTTCTGCGGAAAAGTTAGGGTCGCAATATTTCTCTGCAACGATCTGCATGATAGCCTTCAAAAGAGGGTCAATTTCTTCTTTCTCTTCCTCCATTGTCCCTCCTTCTTGGAAAGCCTTCCACACTTGCTGCTGTTGTCTGCGACGGAATTTCAGGATGTTCAACAATTTCAACACCAACTCTTCTTTCTTAAATGGCTTGTTGACATAGTCAATTGCCCCTCTTCCTAATCCTAATAGACGGTCAGACTCTTCTATGCGGGCAGATAAGAACAACAATGGAATGTGACGAATATCTTCGTTTGCTTTTATCCGCTCCAACATCTCTGGCCCACTACACTCCGGCATCTCAATATCACTGATGATAAGGTCTGGCATACATTGTAAAATCTTCTGATAACCTTCCTTCCCATTATGTGCTTCAACCACATTGAAATATGGTTCCAAGACCTCTCGCAGATAAGTCAGCAACATCTCCTCGTCATCTACTATCAGAATTGTATTTCCTTTTACCAATTCAATGTCTTCTGCTAAAGTCCCACTTAATGGAGATGAAACTACACCACTCGACTCTTCTTCCGATTCTTTCCCACTCTCATCAGAAGCTAATCGAGTCGCCTCACACTGCTCTTTTCCGCATTCCTGCTCTTCTACAGATATTTCCTCCTCCTCAAAATCATCTAAAATTTCAGATTTTGGTAAAATCAGGGCTACCGTCGTTCCTTTCCCCTCTTCACTCTCAATCGTCAGCCGACCACCACTTTTCTTGATACAATCCTGTGTCAACTGGAAACCAAATCCTGTTCCTTTTTCATTATTTGTACCGTATCTCGATTCTACGGTCTCTCCATTCAACAACTTCTGCTTGGTCTCAAGCGGCATTCCGACCCCATGGTCTCTCACCTTCACAATCGCTTCGTTCTCCGTTTCTGAGAAAAGTATCTCCACCACCCCATTTTCGGGAGTGAACTTCACGGCATTGGTCAATAAATTTCCTATGGCAGTAGCGACCATACGAGAGTCCATGATAGCATAATGCGCCAAATTACCATCGTCAACCCTTATCGAGATATTTTTCTCCTCAAACATATTCAAATGGTACTCCAACACATCTTTTGCCAAACTCTTCAAACTTTTCTCCTCTATGTTCCTCTTGATCTCCTGCTGTCGACCTCTCGCCCACTCCAACAACTTCACCATGACTCCTTGCAATTTGAAAGCGGACAAATAAATACCCTTGACGGACTTCCTCACACTCTCTTCCATGGCGTTCCCCCTATTCTGCAAATTCTCCAACGCACACACAATTGCGAACATCGGATTTTTCAAATCATGGGCAATAACAGAAATCAATCGGTCTTTTTCATTCAAAGCCTGTTCCAGTTCATCATTTTGGAGTTCCAATTGTTCCTTTTTCTTCTCTAATTCCTGATTGGCGACATACAACTCTTTTGTGCGCTCTTCCACCTTCTCCTCCAACATGGTCTTTTGCTTCAAGATACTCCTGAATCGAAGTCTAAAGAAGATGATGATAGACAAGAGAGCGATTCCTCCCATAATCAACCTAAACCACCACGTCTGCCACCAAGGAGGAGAGACCACAAGAGGCAAAGAGATATGACGATAATTACCGTTCACGCCTTGGCGATTTGCTCTCACCTCCAAGACATACTCTCCCGGAGGGATATGAGAGAAAGTGATGTCTCTTCTACTTCCTAAATCATTCCACTCCTTATCAAAATTGGTGAGACGATAAGACAACACGACATTATTCAAATCGGTAAAGTCGATCACGTCCACCTTTATCGAAATTGGGTTTTCATCATAACCTAACTTCAGCACATCAATGTCTCCTAAAGATTTGGGCAACAAATCTGAGCCGACCGGTTGTAATCTTCCTTTCACAAACAACCGAGAGAAGTTCAGATAAGAGACATCCGACACATGCTGAACCTGTTCTGGATTCAACTGAACAAAACCTTCACTGTTTCCAAAATAGATATTTCCTTTTGAGTCTCGAAAAGATGCCCTACAGGTATAGTAATTACGGTTTTGTGATTCCTTGCCGATGAGCAAACGCTCCATTGTCTTTTTTTTCGGATCAAAGGAGAGTATTCCATTAGAACCTGCAGTCCAAAACACTCCGTTGTCCCCCTTTAAAATAGAAGCGTATTGCCCCTTGGGTAAAAAATCAAGGTCTTGGTACTCTTTTCCATCTTCTGATATCCTAATGATGCCTTGAGTCGAGACGACATACAAATTGCCTTCTTCATCACAAACGCCTTGCAACATCACCCTTGGGCTATACATTGGGATTTTATCGCCATCTGGCAACACAGGAAACTTTTCTCCGTTCTCATATCGCCAAACAGTCCGAGAGGTTATAATCCATCGAACACCAGTAGGAGAAACACAAATATCCTCCGTCCATAAATCGTTATAGCTGAAATCTCCCGTATCAGTCTTCAACACCAATTTTTTCCACGCCCCCTCTTTATCCATTTCGTAAACGCCGTCGCCTGCCACACACGCCCATACCGAACCATCAGAAAAGGGGTAGACCACCTTTATCGTATTATAGAAGTTTTCAATCTCTTCAAATGGAATCTCTTCGACTTTTTGTGTTTTCAGATCAATCCTACAAAGGTTTCCGCCCCACATAGCAACCCAGATGAAACCTCTCTTGTCATATTTTAAGGAGAGTACGTTATTAGAGGTTAGTCCGTTATTTACAGTATAAACTCTTTTTATATTGAAATTTTCATCCATCTGAAAAAAACCGTGTCCATCTGCACCGACAAAAAGATTGCCCTCTTCATCCTCCGCAAATGTTGTCCCGTCAACAATCGGGAATTTCACATCCACGGAGTGTAGCGAACCAGAATTTTTGACAGAGCTACATCTCAACAACCCCATGTTTTGGGTTCCCACCCAAATATCCCCTTGATTGTCTTCATAAACACAATGGATTTTCTGCAACTCCTCTTTTTCAAAATTCACAGACTCAACCTTTTCAAAAACAAAATCTTTTCCATCGAAAGTAGCTTTCCAAAGTCCTTGTCCTCCTGTACCAAACCAAAACTCGCCTCTGGAATCCCGAAGAACGGATGTGACATTCCTAAATGGGGTTTCATGCCGAACTGGCTTTGCGATACTGCCATCATCTTCTATGGAGATTATCCAAACTCCATCCACGAAAGAAGAGACCAAAAAATGTTGTTCATCCAACTTCACAATCTGGGAGACTATCGAGCCGAAAGAGAGCAGTTCGTCATACTCTTCAAGATGTTTTCCGTTCTCATCAAAGAGTATCACACCCAAATAATAACCACACAAAAAGTGACCGAATTTATCTCTTTCGACCGACGAAATGAAGAATTGCATAATAGAATCGGACATCGCAGGGTGTTGTGCAAATTTCTTCTTCTGGTCATCATAAGCATACATTCCGTTGG
>CALFTM010000076.1 GCA_937916355.1 uncultured Bacteroidales bacterium | reverse complement strand
TTGTCAAAGAGACTCCACTGAACATAGAAGACAAGTCTGGTGCATCGTCGGCAGGCTGATCAGAAGGGTCAGTTGTCGGATTATCAGATGAGTCTCCTGTAAAGGTGGTGGCACTCTGTGGTTCGAGAGTGATGACGAACGACGTTGTGTTGTCAGGAGTGATGTTACTCTCTTTTTGCAGGTTTTTAGTCCCTGAAGTAACATATCTCTCCCATGTTTTCACTTCGCAATTTGGGATGTTGATGGTAAACGTCTTTTCTACAGTGCTTCGGTTGACAGCCACGATGACGATTTTACCATCCTTCTCGTATGCAGAGGTGTAGACATTGTAGGTTGGGTTATCCGGCATGTCCACTCTTACGAAGCCGGGGCGGACAAATTTAGAGTAGTTGGCCATGAGCCAACCTCTTTTGCTGACAGAACCATCTTCAAGAATTGGTCCGTAGTGGCGGCGGATGTACCACCAGACGTAAGCGTTGAAATTACCGACAGCTAAGGCTCTGTGTATTTCGTATGCCACGTCCAAAGCCTCTGGCCACACGTTCGCGCGTGGAGAACCGTCATTTGTCGCATCACTCGATGTGTAATGCTCAGTCATCCAACGTTCCTTTCCTCCCAACTTCTGATCTGCCAACGAGTATTGGAAGAAACTGTTTGGAGAATCGGCGCTACTTGCATAGAAGTGAGTTCCGAGAATGTCTATATTGGCAGCCGCACTTGCGTCATTGAGGATTCCGTCGTAGTACGATTTTTGGTAAGAAAAAGACTCTGCGGAAATGACCTTTGTGTTGTTTATGCGCAATTGTCCGGCATAGTTTTTGGTGAAATTGTAAACCTCCTCTTTGCTGTACCATGTCCATTCATGTCCGTAGTCGGGTTCGTTAGCAAAGCAAATGGCATATAGTCCCACCCCGTTTTCTTTCAGATGATTGTTGAACCCATTGAGGTGTTGCACATAATCGCCGTAACTGCTTGGTTTCAATCTCTTCTCTGTGCGTCCGTTTCTTGATACGTTCTCGCACATTGAGCTTGGGGGATTCCATGCGGTGGCGAAGACGATTCCGCCCATCTCTTGCACTTTTTTAGCGGTGGCGACTTCTCTGCTCCATTGAGATGAGTTGTCTGAAATCCAGCAACGTAGGATTGAAAATCCTAATTGTCCGTTTCCGTTCCCGTAGGCAGTTTTGATTTGACTTTCTGTTAAGTCTCCAATCCAGACGGGGTGGTTCATGCCACCGAAACCTCGGATTGTTTGTTTTTTTGAGCTCAGGTCGATAGTTGCCTCTTGAGCTGTGGCGACCCCTAACGATAAAATGTAGAGGAGTGCCATTAAAATCACACTTCTTTTTTTCATGGAAATTTATAAATAAAATTATTATGGTTCAATTGAAAAAAGGAAAGGTTGGAAAGAGGAGAGTCTTTCCAACCTTTAGGATATTATTCTTCGACAATAATCAATTGGTTTATGCCGTTTTCACAACGAATCAAGTAGGCTCCTTTGTCGAGAGACTCTTTCAATGCAGAAAGATTGCCATTTTCAATAGATGTTGAAGTAATCAAAGTACCTTGAAGAGAGTAAACTTTGCAAATTCCAGAGAAATTAGAAATGCTTTTTACCTCTTTCACAACCGTTTCATCAGAAGAGGTTGAAGTGAATACAAGTTTGTCGATGTTACAATATGGGTTGGTGATGGTCATGCGGAGGATATGTTCTCCCTCAGTCAAATTAAATTCTCCGAGTTCGATTTCCTCGAAAACGCCCCAATCATTGTCTCCTGTTTTAGGAACTGAAACTTTTTCACCCAACGCTTTTCCATCCATGTCGAGTTTGAATCCTGAACCCTCCAATCCAGAGGCAGCGAATGCAGAAAGTTTATATTTATCGCTCTTTTTGACATTGACGGTATATTCAAGCCATTCGTCTGCCGCAGTATAACCGATTGCATAGTTATCGCCTCCTTTCACAATGTCGACACCTCCTTCTCGGATTGTAGCATCACCTTCATTTTTGTTGTCGCTATCTTGGTAAGCCACGCCTTCGCAGCCGTTGTCGAACTCTTCCACTTCGACAGTTCCCGGGATTGCGATTGGTGCGTCGTTGTAAGGAGAGCGAGCTGCGCAAACATATAATTCTGCAGTCTGTTCTACCTCGTTTCCTTGCTTGTCATAGGCTACGATTTTGATTGTGTGCGTACCGGTTGAAGAAGGAGTGTAGTACCATTCGTAAGGTGCGATGTATTTGTTGACAAGAAGCTCGTCATCAGCGAATATGTCAATATGGTCGATTTCGTCCTTCATTTTCGCTGTTACGGAGATTTTTGTGGAATCTCCCAATTGGATAGTTTTGGAAGACAATTGGATAGTAGCAGAACCTGTTCCGCAGTATGGACTCTTAGCATTTTTAGCCGCATCAGTTGCCATATAGCTCTTAAGCCACTTCATACCGCTACGGTCAGCTCCGGTGCTTGTTACCAAACCAGTGTTATCTCTCCAAGTAGCTCCATTCACAAATCCCCAGATTGTGATACCTGCTACGTAATCAGCCTCCCACATTGGCTTGAAGGTATTCTTCATGATTTTTTCGTAAGTGTTGTCATCACCCTGTGAAATATCAAACTCAGTGATGTAGCACAACAACTCTTTACCAGCTTTCTGAGTGATGCTATTGTGAATCTCATTCAAAGTATTGCCAAAGTTTGTGATTTCATTGTGTTTGTGATAGTCATCCAAATCATGACTCTGGTGTCCGTAAGCATCGATTGGTGCGCCTTGCTGTACCAAAGAAGCTACAAGGTCAATAAAATCATTTTTCTGCCATGTGAAAGTGTTATAATCATTATAGATCAACACCGCATTAGGGAATCTCTTACGAGCCATTCTGAATGCCTCTGCAATCCATTTGTAGTCGTATGGATTGGAGCTGTTGCCCAATGCCTGACTCAAAAGTCTCTTGAAGTCAGCACATGAGTGACCATTTTCTGTCCCTTCAGCATGTCCACTTATCGCCTCATTGACAACATCGATCAGTGCCAAATCAGGATATTTGATAGCGACAGCATCCATCCAATATTCCACCTGCTGCTTTAATTCAGTAGCGGAACATTTTGCCAAACAAGAAGGCCACTGACTTGTCCAAAGAAGACAGTGGAATTTGAACTGCACACCGTTCTCCTTACACCATTTGTAATGAGCATCCGAGTTTTTCCAGTTCCATTTCTGGATACCCTCCTGAGCACTGTTCACCTTACAATTAACGATTGATCCCCACTTGGATTCGTTTTCACAAGTGAGCTGATCCCACAAAGCCTCATACCTCAGACCTCCAACATTAGGCTGAATCTGTCCGCGTGTGGTGATATTACCCAAAAACTTACATGGGTTCTGATTTAGTTGTGCGTAATTCGCAACAATGAAAGTAAATAGGAAGACTCCTATTGTCAGTAACCGTTTTTTCATGGCTCTTTTATTATTGATTAGTTTGTAATTATGGTTTCATAATGAGATTGCAATAATACGATAAATTTTTTAAATTAAAGATATTTTGAGAAAAAAAATACAGGAAGATGTGAAAAAAATTAATTTTTCATCCAAATGCTCGTAGCTTCCAAAGCGCTTGACATACGAATCGCTGTCGGGTGTTTCGCGACTAATTTGATGAATTTTATCCTTGTCGAGTAATTTTAAGACTTGACTATAGACCGTCTGTCCGGTAAAATGACTATCTCTGCCCATGGTTATTTGATTGTTTTGCAAATACAAAAATAACCAAAAGGGCTGACACTTCTTACATGAGGTGTCAGCCCTAATTTTTTATTTCTTGAAAAAGTTTTACCGAACAGCAATAGAATTAATTATCTCTTTCTTACTTGGATGAGGAGTCCTTTGCCATTTTCAAATCTTAGAAGGTAGATGCCTTCGGTGAGTTGATCATGTATCGGACTGACATCGCCGTTTTCGATTTCGAAAGATTTCACATATACTCCCAATGGAGTGAATGCG
>CALFTM010000075.1 GCA_937916355.1 uncultured Bacteroidales bacterium | reverse complement strand
AGGATTACGAGTATGCCAAGGCGCATCCGTATAAGTATGAATGAGAGTGGGTGATTTTTAGGAGTAGAATGATAAAACAATAAACCAACGGGAGTTTCCGACTCTCAAATTGATAACCTATTAAACCAATTTCAAGAAATATGGGAAGAATAAAGTTTTTATTAATGTCGCTTGTTATCATTATGATAAGTTGTGATGATGATGGGGTTTTGGTTGACGGTCCTGCTAAAGGGGAGTGGTACTTTAAAATTGTGAATAATACCGAACACGATGTAAAAATTTCGACGATGACCACAGTCGCTGGTTCTCCAGAGCCTTTTTGCGATACAGTATGTATAGCTCCGTATGATAGTATTACTCGCAAAGGGGAGTTAGGGTATTTTGAATATCATCCTTTTGACAGTTACTGTACATTCCTAATTTTCGACGACAGCCTATATTATTTGTGTGAAGATTATTCGGGGGAAATTCATGAATTATCACACAATAGTATGGTAAAAGATGCTTTTCGATATGATTATATTTTGAAAGGACCAGAAGTTCATCTCTTCCGTTACGAAATCACAGAAGAAAAATATAGGCATGTGGAAGAACACCTGAAAATCCATTCATGCAAGGAGGATTTAGATAAATTTATAGAAGAAGAGGGGTTGACAAATTGGAAGAAGTGACTTTTATCGTTACGAAATCACCGAAAAGGATTATGAGTATGCCAAGGCGCATCCGTATAAGTATGAATGAGAGAAGGTGATGAAATTTTAGAGGGCGGGGGCATTTGAAAAAATGCTCCTGCTTTTTGTATGCAGGTCGTGAGCCATCTATAGGAGGCAGAAAAAAGTAGGAAGAAAACCTCACTGTTTTCCTCCTACCCAATAATTTTTTACTTCCTGTCTTTCTGAAGATTGTTTTTAGCCGCCTTGGCAATGAAGTGTAGGCGGTTTAGAACATTCACCTCACTCACTCCTCCATCAAAATCGAGGAAGAGCAGATTCATATTAGGGTAAATATCCTTTATCTTCTTTTCTATACCCTTGGAGATGACGTGGTTGGCGATACATCCGAAAGGTTGCAGACTGATGGCGGCATTGATCCCGCGCTCTGCGAATGATGCTATTTCTGCTGGAATTAACCACCCTTCGCCAAATTGGGCTGCCAAACTGACAATCTTGGATGCCTTTTCTGCCTCCTCTTCGATATTCGTCATATCTTCGTAGTAGCGGAAATGTGCGGAAGCTTTGTTGATTTTTTTCTCCACAGAGTGTACGATTTTCTTTCCGAACATGGTGAGCAACTTCGTCATGAAGGATTGTTTCTCCTCTAAGAAATTTTTCTCATTGAATTTAGCGTTCGGGAAGTATTGCAGGAAAAACTCGTTCAACGAAGGGATGACTGGTTCGATACCCTCTTTCACAAGCCAATCTACGATGTGCTGATGGCCGAAGGAGTTGTATTTGATGAAGATTTCACCGACGATTCCGATTCTTGGAACGTTTTTCTCCTCTACGATTTCATCGAACGACAAGGCTGCCTCTTTCAGGTATTGCAGCAATTTTTTAGCGTTTTTCTCATAGACTGCCTCGACCCCTTTTTTCAGATACTTCTCTTTTAGTTTTGCGGCACTACCCAACTCCTTTTCGCGAACTGCCGCCGCATAGTACATTTTAGAAAGAGCGTCGCCATAGTAGAGTGCGTAGAGTGTGATCAATGCTATTTTCTTCACATCCGGGGTGAATCCGGGTTGTGAGTTGATGGTGTTCATGATAGAGATGGATATGACAGGTATGTCGCCATATCCTGCCGCCACCAATGCCTTTTTTATCAATGCGATGTAGTTGGTCGCACGACATTGTCCGCCCGTTTGTGTGATGGCAAAACATATTTCCTCCTTTTTGTAGCGACCACTTTCGATTGCCCTGATGCAGTCTCCCACCACCAATGTGGCAGGGTAGCAAACCTCATTGTTAGCATATTTCAATCCCAATTTTGCCGATTCTGCGTCGCTTGGGGGGAGGTTCTCCAATTCATAGCCCATTATCTTGAATACTGGCGGAAGGAAAGGAGAGTGAAACTCCGAGAAATGGGAGCAAAGAATCTTTCTGTGACGGTCTTGTTCCGTAAAGGATGGGGTCGTCTTAAATTGCTGGCGTGCCTTGCTTTGCTGTTCTTCCGTTTTGAATTTCAGCGATTCGATTAATGAGCGGATGCGCAAACGGAGCGACCCCGCATTGTTCACATCGTCCACCTTCAGGAGTGTGAGGTTTTTCCCTCCCTGTTTTAGAATATCGTTTACCTCGTCGATGATAAAAGCGTCGGGACCACATCCGAAGGAGGTGATTTGGATGAAATGTACATTCTCCTCTGTGTTGGCTGTCCATTGTGCAGCCTTCATGATTCGGTTCATGTATGACCATTGGGGAATGATGTGCGTATTTTCCAGTTCCTCCTCATCATATCTGATCAGATCCTCCGTGATGACATCGACACCAAAAGAGGTGATGATTTCAGATACCTTATGTTGTATCAGTGAGTCGTTATGATAGGGTCTTCCTGCTAATAGGATGACGAAACGATTCTCTTTTCGAGCCTTCTCCAAAATGTCGTTCGCCTTGTCGTGTAGCGACCTCGTGTAGGTGTTTTGCGCCTCGATGGCCTTTTGAAAAGCACTCTGGAACTGCTCCTCATCATATCTTTCCCTGACCAACTGTGAGATATACAATTGGCAGGCTTTGCGCAGCAAATCCCTCTCTTTGAAATTGATGATGGGTGAGTCCAGAGGAATGTCATACTTCGCTTTAGTGTCGATCGAACTCTTAATCACGTCCGAATAGCCCGAAACGATAGGGCAGTTGAAACTATTGTTAGCGTTTTTCTCCATCGCCTCGAAGACGACGTAAGGGAAGAATATCCTATCCACTTTTTTCTCCACCAAATTCAAAATATGTCCATGAACCAATTTCGCTGGGAAACAGATGTTGTCCGCCATCACCGAACTCAGTCCGTTTTCGTACATTTGGAATGTGGAGCGGGAGGATTTCACGACATTTATTCCACATTGCGAGAAGAGAGTGTACCAGAAGGGGTAGTTTTCATACATATTCAAAACCCGAGGGATACCCAGTGTCAGGATAGGCTCTTTCACAATGTTATTCGCATTGCTTTTGAACGCCATTTCTGCCTTGTTCAAACTTAGGTTGAAGGCGGTTCTGATTTTTTCCCCTTTGTTGGTATAAACCTTTTCGCACTTATTGCCGGAGTAGTATGTTTTTCCGTTGGCGAAAGTGTTTTTCAGGATTTGGCAATTGTTCTCACACCCTACGCATCGGAACGGTTCGCTGGTGTAATCTTTCAGTTCCGCCAGTTCCTGTAGTGAGAAGTCCATCGCTTCTTCAGGATGCGAGGAGACTCTCTTTTTAGAGAAAAGTGCGGCTCCGTATGCCCCCATCAGTTCGGGGAAGTTGGAGACAGACACTTTCTTTCCCGTAGAACATTCAAAAGCGCGGACAACTGCCTTGTTGCGCATCGTTCCACCCTGCAATACGATATGGTTGCCCAGCTCGTCCATGTTTTTCAGTTTCAAAACCTTGTAGAGGCAGTTTTTCACAACCGAGTAGGCGAGACCTGCGGATATGTCCGCCAACGAAGTACCCTCCCTCAGACACTGCTTCACCTTCGAGTTCATGAAGACAGTGCAGCGCGTACCCAAGTCTGCCGGGTTTTGACTTTTGCAGGCACATTCCACAAACTCGCTGATGGGGCATTTAAGTGATGAAGCGAAACTATCAATGAACGAGCCACAGCCAGACGAGCAAGCCTCGTTGATCTCCAGCCGGTTGATTGCACCGTTTTCCACAAAAATCGCCTTCATGTCCTGTCCCCCAATATCCAGAATGAAGGAGACGTTCGGATTCATTTTGCAGGCGGCGGTGTAGTGGGCGATGGTCTCCACCATTCCGTAATTCAGGTTGAATGCGGTTTTGATAAGCTCTTCTCCGTAACCGGTGGAGCAGCCGGCTTTCACACGCAATTTTTTTCCATTCTCTTCTGCCTTTGCTTGCAGGATAGATAGCCCCTCCTTGACGGTCTCCAACGGGCGACCACCATTTTTCTTGTAGAAAGTGAAGAATATACGCTCCTGTTCATCCATGGCGACCACTTTGGTGGTTGTAGAGCCTGAGTCGATGCCCACATAGCAGATGTCGCTTTTAAGATCTTCAATTTCGATTTTTTCAATTTTGTCACTCTCCTTTTCAGCCACCCAATTGTGGTAAGAAGTTTCATTTTTAAAAAGAGGTTCAAGGTCTGAACGATTCAGTTTGATTTTCTCTTTTTTCTCGGAAAATATTTTGATGTATGTTTCAATCGGGAGGCTTTCATTGTTTTCAGGAATGGATAGAGAAGCACCCCACGAAGGGATGACAGAAGCGTTGGGGTCTAATATGATGTCAGACTCGCTTACGGATAGTTTCTCCATCAATATTTGTTTCAAGACCGGAATAAATGCGAATGGCCCTCCGCAGAGGAAAATTTTGGGTTTGATGTCGCATCCGTGCGAAAGGGCGGAAATCACTTGTGTGATAACTGCATTGAATATCGAAGCGGCGATATTTTCGCGGCTTACGTTGAGAGCGATAAGGTTTTGGATGTCAGTTTTAGAGAAGACACCACAGCGGGAAGCGATCGGGTATGTCGTTTGAGCATTCAGAGCCAGATTGCTCATTTCTGAAACATCCACGGAGAGAATCGCCGCCATTTGGTCGATGAAAGCCCCCGTACCGCCGGCGCAGTTACCATTCATTCGGATGTCGGGTTGCATATCTTGGTTGAAAAAGATCATTTTGCTATCCTCTCCACCGATATCAATGAGAGTCTTCGTTTCAGGATATTTTACTTCCACCACCCTTGTGGCAGCCACCACCTCCTGAATGAAGGGCAGTCCGAACCTTTCTGAGATTCCCATGCCGGCAGAGCCAGTCGCACAGAATGAGACTTCCACATCCCCCATCTTCTCTTTCATGCGAACCAAGGAGGATTGCAGCGTACCCGAAATATCTGCATAATGTCGTTGGTAATCGGTGTAGACAATGTTTCCGTTCCCGTCTGTCGCTACCAGTTTTAACGTTGTTGACCCTGCATCTAAACCTATGTTGTATCTTTTATTATTCATTGCGAAAAATTCAGCCATTAAATGTTAAACATTTTTTCTATCCAAATAGGAATCATTTCCCTACGAGATTGTAGAATTTGACTCCATTGATTTGGGTCGTTCGTAAATATTTGTGAAAGAATAGATTGCCCGATGAATGGCCCGACGATAAGAGCCAGTATATTGATGAACAGGTGTGCCAGATTCTCTCCCGACACACCTTTTTCCTTTATTTGTGCCTCAAAACGGGTATTAAGGAAAAGCTCATCCGGTTTTAAGACCTCTGTGATGAAAAGAGAAGATTTTTGTATTTCAGAAAACATGAAGAGAGGCAAGAGAGGTTCTTCCTCGAGCATATCCATGTAGTTGTCCACGATTTTTCTGATTTTCTCGTTTATGGTGGTTTTCTCATCATTCAGGACCACCTCCAAACCCGTTCGGAATGTGATGATGATGTCTTTCATGATTTCCGAAAATAGATTCTCCTTTGTTTGGAAATGGTAGTTTGTCAGGGCTGAATTAACGGAAGCCTCCGCTGCAATGTCCCTCATAGTCGTCGCCGAGAACCCCTTCTCTTTAAACAATTTCCGGGCAGCCTTTTTTATTTTCTCTTTTGTATCCATAGACTTTCATATTACACCTCACAAAATTATGAATAAAAAAGAAATTGTACAAGCGATTTAAACGGGTATTTAAAATTTAATATTTGGTAAAAAGTTTTGAAAGTTTTCTCAAACTATAATTTGTTGGGTAGCCGGTATGTTTCTTTCAAGGGGGGATTGTCTATGCTCTGGATGTCGTAATATGTTGTTTATAAGAGTGTTGTTAAAACGATTTATTGTTTAGCGGACAGTAAAAAAAAAGAATCAGACCTATTTTTTATTTGTTGCGAAAATATTTTAGAATAGGGAAGTTTTGGTTTGTGATATAAATTAAACGCCCCATCTCTTTTTTATTGAGGATATATATAAATCAGGTCATAATGATTTTTGAGAAACAATTAAAAAGCATCCAAAACGTAATCACATAACGATTAATATAAATCATAATTTAAAAGTAACCTTTAATTACCACACAAAAATTAACTTGCAACAATCAGTACTTCATTTGATTGTTTGTTACTCAACACATATTTAATGCAACTACTCTGGTAGATTTTAACATTTTTCCCTAAACATTCCAATATTCCAACCAGTTCGTCAATGGTTGGAATGCCGTTTGAACGATAAGAGATAGCCATTGTTGAATTTCGAAATTGGGCGAAAAGTTGTTCAAACGCCTGATGAATAGAGCTCAATTCATTCCAAACATTTTGCTGGCGAAATAATCTTAAATGTTTACTCTTGTAATCAATACGAGTACCCCAATTGTCGTAATCGACAAGTCCATTCAAGAAATGATAAAAATCAGCATAATCTACACCTACACCATTGTCATTCAAATACGGAGTGTCAATGTACACAAAATCATAGTTTGATTCTACGTCAAAGATATTCCGATTGATAGAACGGCATGTTTCACCATTGTCAAAAACAGCATTATTAGCCTCCTCAATAAATTTGCGAAAATGGATTTCAAACGGAGTGTCCCACGTCTTCTTGTTTCCAAAACTTCGCTTCACGTCTTGCATCCTTACATAAAGGTTTTTCCTATGAAAAAGATTATAGGGGCGTTTGATAATACATGATTGGAACAATGCAAAATAGGCAATAGCTTGCTTATAAGGATCATCCATATTACGAATGTTAGCCGAAATCACATCCAACCAACGATTTTCTTCATCCGTAAAATATATATCCTTGAATGTTCGTTCGATAAAATCAGAGTATTCTACATCTTCATGTTTGCTTAATAATGCACCAACTTCAAAATCATCCAAGAAAGTATTTTTATTTTCAATCAAAGCTTTTCCTATAATGTGATTGAAAGGAAGAACGTCATTGTATGTTACCTGCTTTCCTTCCTTCTTCAAACGGAAAGACACACTTCCGGTACCGCCGAATGCATCCAATGCGGAATGGAATGGAACATCTTTTACACAATCCCATATCCAATCTGCAAATTTCTGTTTACTGCCTTGATAACGGGTCGTAGGAAATTTGGCAACCTTGGGTATATATTCTGCAAAAAGAGAAAATTGTGTTGTCATTATTTCATATGCTTGAATTGTTTATATTCTGCCAAGTTACTATAATATGGTTTGGGCAATTCTGCCTTCTTTGCCATATCTGAAGTCAAATAATACATCCAATAGTCATTGAATACATCTTCTCCAAATTCGGCAAAAGCTCCATTGCCGTTTATCAAATCCTCAATATTACTAACAGAACCAATATTTTTTGTATTTCCACTTCCAGGACGGTCAGTAGCTATCTTCCATTTCTCTTGTACGAAGAATTGAAAGTTTCTAATAACAGAAATAATATCACCCAATCTTTCTATTGTATAGAATTTTCGTTCGTCAACATCAGATACTGTATCATAAATTACCCCCAAAACAATATGAGCCTTATAATTATCGTATGGATGAGTGATATTCTTTAAACTTTTTCTTTCCCTAAAATATCCGGTGAAAGCCCCTAGTGTCATACCATTGATATGAGTTGCATCTTTGCGGTAACTACTTTTCAGATCTACAGCAAAAAGATTTCCCTCTTTATCTTTAAAAGTAATATCCGGATAATAATTCTGAGCCTTTGTCAGTTCTATCTCCAATTCATTTTTAGTAGCAAACTCTAAAATTTTCGGGAATATATATAATTCCATAATCTTAGAAATAACTTTGGTGTCTGAAGATATCGTGTAGATATTCTTGTAGATGTCAATGAATCCTTTTACAACCCAATTGCCATCTTCTGTACTGATTGCTTTGTTAAAACCACTTACAGCTTCACGCAACAATTTGATAAATGTTTCTTTATCCATAATTATATAACATCAATTAGTACTTGCAAAAATACTTAAATTCTTCCTAAAATTAAAGAGTAACTAGTGGTAAAAAACGTAACTACGGAGTAAAGTCAACTAATAAGCGTATATAACAATATATTACTGTCCGCTAAAACTTTTTGAAAGTTTTTTAAAACTATAATTTGTTTGGATTGCCGATATGTTTCTTTCAAAGGAGCTTGTCTATGCTCTGGATGTCGTAATATGTTGTTTTAGATAATTTATTGTTTAGCGGACAGTAATAAAAAAATACTATTTTTGCTCATGGTTATTTGGTTGTTTGCAAATACAAAAATAACCCAAAAGGGCTGAAACCTTTTATGGAATCAGCCCTAAAATTTTGGCGTATAGGTCCAAATTTTTAGTGAAAAACTTTTAACGGTTAGTAAATATTTAAAAATAGTACTTGATTGCAGCAGATCCAATTGTTTTAATACCACTGGCAGCAATAACTCCACTGATTGCCGAACCGGCACCAGGGAAAAGTCCATTAGCAAGTTTTGCTCCTTGTTGTGCAATAAGTTTAAATATAAATCCGATGATGCCCACTCCTCCCAGCTCAAGGACAAAACTACCTGCGGATTCGAAGTCGATTTCCCTTCCTGCCAAATTTGCAATTATCATTACCAACACAGCTTCTATTGCGATTAATATATAAATGTCGGAAATAGGAATAGGTGTAGTACCTATTAATCCTCCAATTCCTGCAAATGCAGTTGTGAATTTATTTGCGATGTTTTTCAAAATTTCATTCGATCGGAAACTTACTGCCATTCCCATTTTGGCCTCGCTATCTTTTATTAGTTCGAATAATTTATTCTGTAGTTCCTCGATGTTATATCTGCCATCAATATTTGGCGTTATGTTTTTCCTTTTTGCTAATCCCAATTTTTCGAGTTCTTCGTTGGTATGATTATGGTATTCCATCAGTGCAGATGTGATAATAATATATTTAGGGTCTAAACCATTTTCTTTGACAATTTTTGAAAAGTATTCTTTGGCATCATTTATGTTGTTCTTTTTTAGTTCGTTGTATTCTGATGGTATTTTAATGCTTTGTGGAGCTAATTCATCACACTTAGTTAAAACAAATGCTATTGGAAGATCTTGACCGTTTTGTTGTTTATATTTTTCAGCGGCTTTCTTTATAAATTTGATTTCAGCATCCATACCTGCCCTTTCTGATGCTTTGTGAACATATATCACAGCATCAGGCTTAAATGAGGAAATACCTTTCAATAATGACTCTTCAGCTTCGCTACTATCATCTGTTGTAGACTCGTTAATGCCTCGAGAGTCAAGAATAGTATAAATAGTTTTCCCGTTTTCATCAAAAATATTGTACGGTTCGTTGTTAGTCTTAGTTCCAACTTCTACATCGCTAACAGTAGCGTTGTAATATCCTACAAGAGCATTGATCAAACTGCTTTTTCCATGTCCTGTGTTGCCAATAAGTAAAAGTCGGGGAGGTCGTTGGTTTTTTATATCATCGATAAGTTGTTTTAATTCCTTGTCTTCTAATAGGAATTCACGGATTTTCTCCTTAATATTGTCAGGAACTTGATCTGGAATATTTTCCAAAAACTCATCTAATTTATCATACCAACGAGCCACTCGTTCTAACCTTTTTTTGTTCTCCATGGTGTTAAAATTATATTTCTATAGAATACGCTATAGTCGTCTTGTGTCTACTTCACAAATTTTAAATAAAATTTCTGTTGTTAGAATTATGGAGCGTTAGTATAATAATACGATTTGTATAATATTATTTTACAATATTCAGGCGGAGAGAGTAGATCCAAAAGAAATCATAGTTTAAAATTTTGGAAATTTTTTGTAACAAATGAGTATCAATGTATTGTCTTTTATATATGTCGTAAATGTTAGCACGTTCGCACCCCAATTGTTTTGCCAACCAAGATGGACTACGTCCTTGCGTTTTCATCACTTGCTTGATGATTGTTCCAATATGTATATCTTCGTCTATATGCATGAAAAAAGCGTGAACCGTTTGTGATTGCTTATTAAAACTGAAGGTTCTGGTAAACCGTAGACACTAATAAGCACGAAACGGTTCACACCTATAGGGCGTGAACCTCCCGCTTCGCTTATCCTCGTGTCTTAAAAATTTACCAGATTTTCAGTTTGAGAATAAGAGCGTTGAGCTCAAATATTTTATTGTTTAATTAGTTCTTTTCTGCAGCAACTAAAGTGAACAAACTTTCAGCGTTCTCGTTGAACATTTCCAATGTGTCGCCAGAGATTTTGAATGTTTTGACAGTAGGGAATGTCTCCATGAATTTGCGCTCCAATTCATCATTGGGACACATCATTTGGGTCATAGCTCCATCTGAAAAACTTAAAGAGAAACCATCCAACTTAAATGGTGCGTTCAATATGTTGCATCCTGCGTTGGCATTGATTTGCTGGTTCGCCTCGTTGAATGTGATGTATGCTCCGGTCTCTACATATTCCGCCTTTTCGCCACGGATTGAAACGACGTTCCACTTTTCTCCGTAGAACTTCTCTTTCTCCTCTGCGCTCATCCCTTCTTTTTGAGCTGCATCTGCAGAACCGTTCTTTCCTGCCACCAACACGAGTTGGCTTTCAGCGTTCTCGTTCAGCAACTCCAACGTGTCGCCAGAGATCTTGAACGATTTGACAGATTGTATTGCCTCCAAGAATTTTGCTTCCGACGCTGCATCCGGACACATCATTCGGGTCAAAGCACCGTCTGAGATGGTCAATGCGAATCCTTCTACCTTGTATGGTGCGTTCAATATGTTGCAACCTGCGTTGGCGTTGATTTGCTGTTCTGCCTCATTGAACGAGATGTAAGCACCTTCGCCCGCATAATTCATCTGCTCGCCACGAATGGATGCGACACTCCACTTTTCGCCGTAGAATTTAGCTTTTTCTTCAGCACTCATTTCTCCTTTTTGAGAAGCACATGCAGAGAGCAACAAACTACTTGCCACAACTGCCAATACAGTTTTAAACATTTTTTTCATATCACCTGATTTTAAAATTTTTTCTCTTTTAGATAACATTGCATACGGGCAATGTCCTCATATTTTGTAGTATCTTCCACAAATATAGGGAAAAATTCTCTTATCTCATCATATATCGCCTTTGTTTTGGGAGAAAGGTTTCCGGCTGCTTTCAGGCAGTCGATTCCTTGAACAATAGACATGAAATGGATGGCCATCACTTGGTAGGCGTTCTCAACCACTCTCTTAGCGAGTAGGGCAGAATTGGTTCCCATGCTGACAACGTCTTGGTTGTCATTGTTATTTGGAATGGAATGGACGTACATGGAGTTGGACAATGTCTGACACTCCGCAGTGGTAGAGGTGGCAGTGAATTGGCACGCCTGCATTCCGTAGTTGAGGCCTAACACGCCCATGTTGACAAAAGGAGGCAGTATCTCATTGATGCGGTCGTGGAAAAGATAGTTCATCTGTCTTTCCATCAGCATGGTCAGTTTTGTGATGGCGATTTTCAGTTTGTCCATCTCAAATGAGACGTAGTCGCCGTGGAAGTTTCCTCCATGATATACGGTCTGGTCTTCCACATCCACAATCGGGTTGTCCGTTGCGGAGTTGACCTCTCTCTCCAGCACTTGCGCTACGTTTTGTAGTGTCTCCCATACTGGGCCTAAAATCTGAGGCACGCAACGGAGGGAATAGTAGGGTTGCACCTTATGCTTGAACTTCATTTCGGAGTGTCCTCCATCGTAGAGTTCCTCTTCGCGGTTGAGCATACATTTGCTGCCCTTGCTCCATTCGCGCAGCTGGCTGGCGATTTCGCTCTGACCTGGTTGGCGACGCACCTTGTTGAGTTTTTCAGACATGAAGTCATCGTAAGAAGAGGCGATTTCATTGACCATCACCGAAGCGATTACAGCCCATTGCAAAAGCTTTTGCGCATCAAAAAGGTTCACCAATCCGATTCCAGTCATGAAGGAGGTGCCGTTAGTGACAGAAAGTCCCTCTCTGACGTGTATTCCCATTGGTTTCAAGCCCAATTTTTTCAGCACATCACCAGAGGGTTGGAATTTTCCGTCATGGTTCACTTCACCCTCTCCGATCAGGGTAAGAGCCATGTGTGCCAACTGTACCAAGTCTCCGCTCGAACCGACACTTCCATGTTCTGGGATGAAAGGGAAAATATCGTTGTTAATGAAATTTCTCAGCAACTCGACCAATTCAGGGTGTACCCCCGATTCAGCTTGGATGAATGTTCCGATTCGGGCGATCATGGCGGCCTTTACATAGATGTTCGGGAGCGGATTTCCTGCACCGGCGGAGTGGCTTCTGATGATGTTGTATTGTAGTTGGATGCGTTCGTCGTCGGTCACACGATATTGCGCCATAGGTCCGAAACCTGTGTTGATACCATAGATGACACGGTCTTTGGAGAATTCCTCCAAAAATTCGTAACTCTTACACACCTTCTCCATCACCTCAGGGGTGAAAGATAATTTTTCATTGTTATATAAAATGCTTTTTATATCCTCTAATGAGATATAATCTAATTCTTTCATGTCGACTTCTTTGAAAATTTTATAATGCAAATATAAAACAGATGTTTGTCATGAACAAAGGTTCATTCATTAAATGCACACTGAAATTTAAAAGCACCGCCACAATGTGATTCACAAGGGCGGTGCCGAGAAATATGGTTAAAATTTATTAAAGGTTTCTGATCCCCCCCAAACGGGGTGTCAAAAGAGAATTACTCTTCTGTTGGACACTCTTTAGAGCAATCCTTTTTAGGACCTCTGCATTTGTCTGGGTGACCGAACTTTCCTTTCTTAGGGCAGAAAGACTTCCATTCGATGAGTTGTTTTTGCTCTTCAATGGAGAGGTTGTCGAAATTTGCCCATTTTTGTTCCATTTCAGCCTTCTTTTGTTCCATCTCAGCCTTTTTAGCAGCCCAATCCGCTTCTCTTTTGTCAATCATTGCTTTACGCTCTTTCAACAAAGCTTTTTGTTCATCAGTTGAAAGGCTATCGAACTTCATCCATTTTTGGCACATCTCTTTTTGTTCAGGACTCCATTTGCAATCTTTATCGCCATGGTGTTTCATGTCACCTCTTTTTCCATCGGGATGACCTTTGTGGTGTTTCGGACCATGATGACGTCCCTCTTTTTGGCACGACATCTCCTCTTTTACGCACTCGTCCTTTCTCGGACACTCCTTATCACAGTTGCAACACGATGTTGCACAAAATGCAATCATTACAAATGATGCAAGTAGCAAAAATAATTTTTTCATTTCCTTGTAATTTAAAAGTTTACAGGGGCAAATATATATTGTATATGAATTGGCTAAAATATCTTTCGACTAAATTTTTATTTTTAACGACAAAAATAGATGTTATAGAACAACAATTTCTCCCAAATAAAGAAATTACCCTATCTTTGTAGGAAATTTATACGAAACTAAAAGTTCTAATTTAAATATGGCACTACAATGTGGTATTGTTGGATTGCCGAATGTAGGTAAATCCACTCTTTTTAATTGTCTTTCTAATGCAAAGGCTCAAGCTGCGAATTTTCCGTTCTGTACGATTGAACCGAATGTAGGTGTGATAACGGTTCCTGATGAGCGTCTGAACAAGTTGGCTGAGATTGACCATCCGGCTCGTATCGTCCCGACTACGGTCGAAATCAAAGATATTGCCGGACTTGTGAAGGGTGCGAGCAAAGGTGAGGGATTGGGAAACAAATTTCTCGCCAATATTCGTGAGACGGATGCCATCATCCATGTTCTCCGCTGTTTTGATGATGATAATGTAACGCATGTGGATGGTTCTGTAAATCCGGTTCGCGACAAAGAGATTATAGATTTGGAGTTGCAGTTCAAGGATTTGGAGACGGTGGAAAGTCGCATCGCCAAGGTGGAGAAACAGGCGAAGACAGGAGGCGACAAGACGGCAAAGGCACAACTTGAAATCTTATTGAGATACAAAGAAGCGTTATTGGCTGGGAAATCTGCTCGTGTGGTGGAACTGACGAAAGAAGAGAAACCTTTGGTGAAGGATCTTTTCCTATTGACTACCAAGCCAGTGTTGTATGTCTGCAACGTCGATGAGGCGAGCGCAGTGAATGGGAACCAACATACGCAAGCAGTGGCAGAGGCTATTAAAGAAGAGGAGGCGGAGATGTTGATTGTAGCTGCAGTGACTGAGGCGGAAATTGCGGAGTTGGAATCTTACGAAGAACGTCAGGAATTTTTAGAGGCGGCTGGTCTGAAGGAGTCGGGTGTGGCTCGTTTGATTCGTGCGGCATATAAGTTGTTGGATTTGCAAACCTTCTTCACTACTGGTTCAGACGAGACGCGTGCATGGACGTTCAAAAGAGGAATGAAGGCTCCAGAATGTGCTGGTGTGATTCACACAGATTTTGAAAAAGGGTTCATTCGTGCAGAGGTTATCAAATATGATGATTATGTATCGTTAGGTTCGGAGACCGCATGTAGAGAGGCGGGTAAAATTGCTATTGAAGGAAAGGAGTATGTTGGACAAGATGGCGATATTATGCATTTCCGCTTTAATGTGTCCAATGGCAAATAAAACTATACAGTTTTTAATTCGCAACTACGTTAATTAAAATGGTTTAAAATCCTGAGTGACTTTTTGTTGCTCGGGATTTTGTCGTGTTAGAAGGTTCTCTTATGTAGTGTTGCGATAGAAAACAAGCTAATTTTCAGATAACACGGCATCAGCTTTTAGGAATCCAGCCACTCCATTTTATAGTCATCAATGTTCCTTGTCTCACCGCTGAAATTCGCACCAATCAGGGCTATTTTTTTGCCACTTGCGAGAAACGGTTGGGCGTAGTTTTTCTCTTTGATTTGAGTCATCGCCTCTTCGGCTGTGCCATTATATTTGAACTCGAAAATATAAACGTAATCGGGTGTCTCAATGGTCATGTCTACACGTCCGTTTGAGGTGTGAAACTCTGCTTTTGTGTAGAGTCCGCAAAGGTTACAAAGGATGAAAAGCACGTTCTGGTAGTGGTTTTCTGTGTCTTTGATGAGGTCATAGGGAGTGTTTGCGAAAAAAGATTCGAGGCGGCTCATGAAACCGCTAATATCGCCGGATTTCACCTCTTCTACAAAACAACTTATTTGAAAGCCAGTCTTGTTAACAGAAACTGAAGTGTAATAAGGCATCAGGTAAAGCATAAAACCCTCCCTTACCTCCTCGTTCGGGAAATCCAGCGAATACAATTTATACCTTTCGTTATATCCGCTGATGGTCAGATAACCGCTCTGGAATATAACCGAAATCGGGTTTGACGACGACGCGTCGATGGCACTCAGCACATTAGCTGTGACCTTATTCCCTTTCAATTCATCCAACTTGAAATTATGTCTCTTCAACAGTTCCACAAGGTACGACGGTGTGCCGGTCTCGAACCAGTAACTATTGAACTCCTTCTTTTTGAATGCGTTAAACAGACTGTATGGATTGTAGATGCCGGGCGAATTTACGGTGAAATGGTAGCCGTCATACAGTTTTTTCAATTCTGCATAAACACCTTCAACGCTTGTTCCGTTGGCTTTCGCAAATCTTTCGACATACGGATTAAGAGTTCGCAGTTCCTCTTCCGTAATCCCGCAAATGTCATAACAATCTTTGTCAAGAGAGATGTCCTCCAAGTTGTTCAAGTCGCTGAACACACTCACCTTTCCGAACTTCGTCACACCTGTGAGCATGGCAAACTTGATGCAGCCGTCCTTGCTTTTCAGTGCGCCGTAGA
>CALFTM010000074.1 GCA_937916355.1 uncultured Bacteroidales bacterium | reverse complement strand
GATTCGCCCCAACGGTAGCAACCGAAATCAATAAAATGTTTTTGCCCCGTTGGGGCGAGTTTTGTTCTGTGCCTAATTTCCGAGGGCGGTGCCCACGTCTGATGGGGGTTGCCCTTTCAGGGCGTAGTTTAGTGCACAGTGGGGAAAATTGGGAATGTGTATAGCTTGGTTTGTTGGAGTATTGAAAATGATTATACTCGAGGCAGTGCAATTGCAAATCCGACCGAATGGGTGGCAAAAAAACAACCATTCGCCTCCCAACATCACTTTAATTCTCAAAAGAGTTAATAATCCTAATGCACTCAGCCGTATCAATTTTAGAATCAACATATCCTATTAGCCCAGCATTAAAATTAAAAATATAGTTAGGAGAATTCTCATCATAAAGTAGCGTGTCATTCTCATTTAAAAATGAATTGTGAAATAGATTTTTTATAATGAATTGTCTATCTAATATTTTATCAAGTTGAGTGCCCGAATAAGGAGGTCGGGAAGATTTTATTTTATCGTCATAGTCTACATACGCAGATATAATACTATCCAAGCATAAGTTATTAGTATAAATACTATCTAAATTTACAATTTGTCCATTTATATCTGTCGTAGCTGAATTAGTTATGGAATCTATACAAATTTTTCCTTTACCAATAGTTGTATAGACTGCTTGTTTTTCAACATAATATCTTTCTTTACACGGTAATAAAATAGTTCTACGTTCAGTTACAATTGATTTATCAAAATACAAATCAATATGTTCAACCGTTGAATCAATAGAATATCTGTATTTTGTATGTATAGGATTACAAGATACAAGGATTAACAAAATAAAAAAAAGTAAATTACCACGAACCATATAGTCTAATATCCTAATTTCCGCAACACTACATAAATAAAAACTTTTAAGATTCTGAGCAACAAAAAGTTACTCGAAATTTTGCTGTGTCAGAAAATCACTTGTCTCAGTGTTGCAAAAAAAACAAATTTTTTACTGACACAGAATCTAATATGGCGAAGGTACGAATAAAATCCGATAAATTCGTTCCTTTGCGAGGCGTATTTTCAATCATGGAGCGTTTTGACGCACTTTTTAGAGTTACACGAAACGAAATGAGTTTCGGGGTGCTAACGCAGGTTTCAAGTATGCCACTACCCGACATATCTCCCTGCCTAAAAGACTTGTACAAAGCGTAACGTTGGTAGCCATGGACGAAGTCTCGGTACAATTCAGTGTGAATATAAAACAGGGCGAATGCGATTCGCCCCGACGGTAGCAACCGAAATCAATAAAATGATTTTGCCCCGTTGGGGCGAGTTTTGTTGTGTGCGGCATTGCCGAGGGCGGAGCCCACGGCTGATGGGGGTTGCCCTTTCAGGGCGTGGTTTGGGTGCGTAGTGGGGAGACAGGGCTTTGGAAGAATTTGCGACAACGCAATCTCTCATAAGAAATTCCGCTGTTGTTTTTTTTCTGATGATTTTAGGATATAAAAAAAAATACGTAAATTTGCACGCCTTTGGGAGGATGTGTCCTCCAATTGAGATTATTAAGGTTGGTTGCGTAGTTCAATGGATAGAATACGGGTTTCCTAAACCTTAGATCCGGGTTCGATTCCCGGCGCGACTACAGAAAAGAAGTTTGTTCGATTAGAATGGGCTTCTTTTTTATTTTGTATGGTATTTTTTTGAGGAGTTAGGATTTTATATTATGGGTGGTTTTTTTGTGAGATATAATTTTTTTTATTTGTTAATCAGTGAGTTGTAAAAAAAATGAAGAAACGTATGTAATTTCTTGTAAAAAAACTTTGTTATGTGCGAAAACTCTTCTATCTTTGCATCGCATTTGGGAAACAATGATGCTCTGATGTAATCGAGGTGTAGCGCAGTCCGGTTAGCGCATCTGGTTTGGGACCAGAGGGTCGGGGGTTCGAATCCCTTCACCTCGACAGAAGACTGAAAGAATTTAGCTTTCAGTCTTTTTTTTGTATGTGTGTTTTCGTAAATAATGGTGGGTAGTATATTTTCAAATCTTTCTACCGAAAATTTACGGTGATTCCTTTTTTTTAAAATAAAATGATTACCTTTGTGGCCTAATTTAAATTATATATTGAGTTATGAAGAAATTATTTTATTTATTGCCGGTCCTATTTTTTATTTTATCTTGTGAAAAAGAGGAACCAGAAGCAGAAAAAGAGACCACTATCGAATTTAGCCATGACTTTGAAGACACCTCCAGGGATTATGTCAGAGTTGATGCCTACCTTTACGGATACAACGCCAACGACGAAAAGATTTTTGAACATCCTTTAAAGAACAGCTTCTGCAATCATGTTTATTCAATCCCGGCTCCTACTGATGTAAAAAAAGTAAAAGTATATTGCGTGATAAGACACCTAGGAGTGAACATATCGAATCACGACGATGATTGGACAGAGAAATTTTGGGTTGACTACATAACTTACCTCATCCCGAACAAAGCCAACACAATCTCAATTGATGAAAATATCCTCAAATCAGAGTGGGAACCGGAATAACGTTCCCAAGGCATTTTCACAATCCTGCAACCAAAAAACTATCTATGGTTAGGAGCCTTCCTTAGGAAGAATCCTCCTTGGGTAGTTTTTTCTATACAAAATTCGGATCACCGTAAATTTTCGGTGGAGATGTAAAAAAAATGGATAATAGCAAATAAGAAATTACGATTGTTTGATGAGAACAAGAACAAAATAGAGTACACGATTGGAGATTTGAATGAAATTTATAATCTGTCTGATGAGTTGATTGCGGTTGTTAATAGGTTTTTGTAAAAAGAGGAAATATGAATTTAAGTGCGATACTATGTTGTGTCGCACTTAAATTTTTCCCTTAATAAAGATTTTTGTAAAAGAAGGAAAACTAAGAAAAAAAATCTATTTTTGCGAAAGTTTATTAATGTTAAATGTTTTATACCATGAGTAATTTCTTGAGAAAATTTTTGGCGATGATATTGCCTTTTTTTGCGGTGATGAGTTTGTCTGCACAGACGGTTGTGACAGGACAGACCGCACCTGAGGTCGTGAAGCTAATGGGAACAGGATGGAATTTAGGGAATACGCTTGATGCTACCGGTAAAAAGGATGTGAGTTCGGAGACTTGTTGGGGTAATCCGAAAACTACTCAAGAGATGATAACCGAGGTAAAGAAGGCAGGTTTCAATACGGTCAGGATTCCGGTTTCTTGGGGTGACCATACATTTCAGTCTGGTGATGTGAGATTTAAAATCGACGAGCAGTGGATCGCCCGTGTGAAAGAGGTGGTAGACTATTGCTACAATAACAAAATGTTTGTGATTTTGAATATCCATCATGATACAAATAAATCTTACTATTATCCTACTTCTTCCTACAAGGAACAATCTGAAACGTTTGTAAGGGAGATATGGACACAGGTGGCAGCTGCTTTCGCTGATTATGACCAACATCTGATTTTCGAAACGTTGAACGAGCCACGCCTTGTCGGTACGGACTATGAGTGGTGGTTTGATGTGAACAATATTCCTGCGTCTGTGAAGGAGGCGATCGAGATTATCAACGATCTTAACCAAATTGCAGTGGATGCGATCCGTGACAATGGGAGTGATTTCAATAAGGAGCGTGTGATCATTTGTCCGGGTTATGGTGCGTCTGTAGATGGCTGTCAGAACAAATACTTCCAATTACCGTTGGACAAGGGTGATGCGCTTAACCGCATCGCCGTTTCAGTGCATGCCTATGCTCCTTCCGCTTTGTGTCTTGGTGATATGTCCACCACAAAGTTCACTTCGAACATGAAGTGGGATATCGAGTGGCACTTCAGAACGTTGAATGAGTTGTATAAAAGCAATGACATTGCCGTTGTGATGGGTGAGACTTCAGTTTCCAATAAGAACAATCTTTCAGACCGTCTGAAGTGGGTTGATGCATTCTACGGATATTCAAAGAGTTTTGGAATCCCTTGTGTGCTTTGGGATAATAACGCTTATGTTAATTCAAGCAATGCAGGTGAAGCCCACGGCTATTTGAACCGCAAAGGGCTGACATGGTATGAAGATGGTAAAGCAGTTGTCGATCGTATCATGAATGTGCTTGGTATCCGAGACACGATGGGCGTGGGTGATGTTGAAGCCGATTTGGATGTGTATGTGACATTTGCAGATGACAACATGTATGTGAATAATGATGATCAAATTGTGAAAGTTACATTATACGGTCTTGGGGGTAGTGTCGTTTTTGAAACGAATAAGAGCGGTTCTTACAATTTAGGATATTTGAACAAGGGCGTTTATGTGATTTGTGTGGATACCCAAAACGGCCGAATCGTTAGAAAAATCATGAACCGGTAGGTCTTGTAGCCTTCTTTAAATTGCGAAATCTTTTTTAGGTGGGTTCTGTAAATTCATTTTGCCGAATTTTCTGTATTTCTGATATGAGAAATTTATGGGGAATTTGTGAAGATGCCTAAATTAAAACGGTGGATTTATAGAACCATCTTTATTAACTTTTTGTACATTTGTGTGAGGTAAATTTTAAAATAATTGGATATGAAAGGAAAATTTTTATTTCACATCTGTTTACTATTTGGTGTTTGGGCGTTGATCGGTTTTTCGTCTTGTGATGAAAGCATGAACCCCCAAGAGATTACATCTGAAGATCTGGTGGGCAAGTGGTTTTTAGAGCAGGAGTATGATTTTGAAGATTTGAGGAGTGAGACGCATCGTCTTGACAAGTTGGACGATGATTGTGTCCAGATCGAGATTTTGCCGTATGATAGCGATGTTTATATACTTAAATATGCCAAATATGAAGATGGGAGTTGGCAGTATGGGTATGATATTACCTATGTAGTTGTGAATGGAAATATTTGGACGGAGTATTTTGAGTTGGGAGATGTAAATGAAGAGTCTGCAAAATCGCTGCGCTTTACGGTTGCCTTACAGAATGGGAAGCTTGTTTTGACGGACGAGTTTGAGGAACAGACTTGGGTGAGGATGTAAGATATGGGCATGTATATATGAAATAAGCAGGCATTTCAGCCTGCTTATTTTGATTTTATCGCACTCAAACAAAAGGTTTGCTAAATCTACTTTTCGATTATAGGAACACAAATTCCGATTTTCCGCTCTCTTTGATGCGTTGGATGTTCTCTTCGAGGAATGTCTCCACGTGGCGCGCCCTCTTCTGTTCAAAAATATCCTCAATGGTGATCATTAGTCCTGTCTCGATTACGTCGCCAAACTCATCGTTGATGCAAGAACCAAAAACTCGCATTGTCGGGGAGAGGGTCATGTAGGCGTTGATGAGAGGAGGTATGTTGTTGCCGGTCTCCTTCACGTAACTTTTCAATATTGTGTAGTCCTCTTTGTAGTTTTCACCGACCAAGACGGAATCCCATTTTTCCTTTTCAGACTTGATGTCTAACAGGTGACGGGGAAGAGCCAATTGGTCTTTGTCCTCAAAATATTTGTTGAGGAACGAGAGTATGCAATTTCTTGAATTTACATTGAATGAGGGGTAGATGGTCGCTTTCCCGAAGAAGTATTTCGTGTTAGGGATTGTTAGCGTCAATGCCCCCAGTCCGTCCCATAGATTGTCCAATGCGAACAAACTCTTCGCCCCCATTTTTGAAGATTGGTATTCCGGGCGGACGAATGAGCGTCCCAGCTCGATGGTGTAGGGCAGGTACTCTTTGATGAATTGTTCCGAGTAGCGGAAGAGGTGAGAGGAGGTGAGGTTGGGTTGCCCGTCCTCCGAGAAAGTTGCCTCACACCCATGAAGATACCGGTAACCTCCGATGATTTCTTTGTCGTCCGGATTCCATACGATTAGTTGATGGTAGGGTTTCTCCATCGTATCGTAGAAGTCGATGTCGCAAGCCACGCCCGCACCACCACCAGATGCTCGAAAAGAGATCTCTCGCAATCGTCCGATTTCACGCAGCGTGTTGGGGGCGTTTTTATGATTAACGATATATATTTCGTTATTTGCCTTGTTGGTAGTTCGGAGGAACACGTTGCGTGTAAGTTCCGCCTCTATGAGTTCTGTTGGTATAGGATCAATGATCGGCTCCATAGATTAAAATTTACATGAATTAAATCCCATCACCCAGTTTTTCACTGAGTTCGTAAGAGTGTTTTTTTACTGCATCAGCCCATTCACGGTCAGATTTGCTGTTGTCGAAAGATGAATAAGCGATAGGTTCGCCGATGACGACCGTAAACTTCTCATCCTTTTTATTGAACATTTCATGAGCTAAAAGTATCATTTCGATATTGGCCTTTATGCCCAATTTATTTCGAAAGTACGCCAAGTTGAGGAAAAGGTTTGAGTTTTTTCCGTGAAAATAGATTGGCACCACATTCCGTTTATATTCTTTTGCCTTTGAGATGAATGTTTTTTTCCATTCGTTGTCTCTGACAGTTCCGTCCGGTTGTTTCCTCGAACATTGTCCGGCAGGGAAGAAGAGTACGGGAGCATCACTTCCCAGAGCCTCGTTGAGTAGCGAGGACATGTTGCGTTGGTCGCTTCCTGCTCCCTTCACTTTGTTTACGGGGATGAAGAACTCGCTTAAGTTCTTGATGTTAAGAAGCATATCGTTCACCGGGATTTTTAGGCTTTTGTAATGTTTTGCCAATACCGTGATGAGTGCGATTCCGTCTATGCTACCGATTGGATGGTTGGAGGCAAATATCAGGTCGCTGTTTGTTGGCAGGTTTTCCGCTCCGATCACATCCACCGATATGTTGAAATAGTCGTAAATCAGCGCGTTGGCAAAATCCAGACCGTGTAATTTGCCGAATTTACGATAGACGCTATTGGCTTCCTCCTCGTGGACAATACGACGAAGGAACCAAGCAATCACTCCCGCCGCCGTGTCGTTCAAGGAGGGGAGTTTGTCTTTCAATATTTTCTTAACATCCAATTGTGGGATAGCCTCTTCAGTGGCAGGGCACCTCTTTTGAATGTCCTCTGAAATTAGTTCGGTTTGGTCAGAACACTGCATCATCAAATATTTTGCGCAAAAGTAAATAAAAAATGGGAGTATGTGAAAAAAAATTAAAAAATCTCGTTCGGTATGTCGTAAATAGTGTTTTATAGGGTAAATTGTTAATAACTTGTTGAAAACTATTTAGGTGTTAGTTGGTAATATCGTAATAATAGTTGAAAAAAAGTAAAGTGGGGGATTGTGGGGTAAAGTGAATTATGTTTATATTTGCAAAAGTGATAAGTGCCGTTTGGAAGAACGGAGTGGTTGATTAGAGAAAATAACGAATAGAGTTGTTTATGTACAGATTTTCAGGTAGATATGAAGCCAAGGTCGATGTGAAGGGACGAATTTTCGTTCCTGCGGCATACCGTCGGATGTTAGATTCGGCGGGGGAGACCTCCATGTATCTGCGCATAGACACTGATAATAAGTACAAATGTAAGTATGTGAAGCTCTATCCGGCTTCGGAGTGGGAGAAGATCGATGCGGAGTTGGTTTCAAAGCTGAACATGTGGAATAAGGATGACCAGCGGTTGTACCGGCAGTTTATGTCGAGTGTGGAGCAATTGGAGTTGGATTCAAACGGCCGAGTGTTGATACAAAAGAAATATTTGGATATAGTGGGGATTGAGGCTGAAGCACTTTTTGTCGGGGTGGGAAGTTGTTTTGAGATATGGAAGAAAGAGGTGCATGAAGAGACTTGTCTGCCTGATGAGGATTTTGCAGCTGCTCTGGAGGAGAAGATGGGTGGATTGGCGTTTTAGTCATACCTATATTATATATGTATAATGATTGATAGAAAAAAAGGATTTTCATGACAACGAAAGTTTATCATACTCCGGCGCTTCTCATGCCATGTATGGAGGGCTTGCAAATCAAGCCTTCTGGTACTTATGTGGATGTGACGTTTGGGGGAGGAGGGCATTCTCGTGAGATACTCAACCGCCTTGGAGAGGAGGGGCATCTCTACTCGTTTGACCAAGATTTGGATGCGATTCAAAATGCTTTCGAGGATAGCCGGTTCACTTTCGTGCGGAGTAATTTTCGTTTTTTGTCAAACTTCTTGAAGTATTATGGAGTAGAGAAGGTGGATGGCATATTGGCGGACTTGGGAGTCTCGTTCCACCATTTTGACGAGGCGGATAGGGGGTTCTCTTTCCGTTTCGATGGTGCTTTGGACATGAGGATGAACCAGCGTGCGGAGTTGACCGCTGCGGATGTGTTGAATACCTATCCGGAGCAGCAGTTGGCGGATATTTTCTATCAGTATGGAGAGTTGTCTTCTGCAAGGCGCATCGCATCGGCGGTGGTGAAAAGGCGCTCTGCCCAATCTTTCTCGCAGATTTCTGACCTTGTGGAGGTGGCAGAGCCATTGTTGGGGAAGGATAAGCAGAAGAAGGATATGGCGAGATTGTTTCAGGCGGTTCGCATCGAGGTAAACCACGAGATGGAGGCGTTGAAGGAGATGTTGACGCAGTCGCTCGACGCTTTGGCTGTGGGAGGAAGGTTGGTGGTGCTGACTTACCATTCGTTGGAAGACCGTTTGGTGAAGAATTTCATGAAGGCGGGCAGATTCGACGGTAAAGTGGAGCAGGATTTCTACGGGAATCGCCTCTCTCCGTTCAAATTGGTGAACAATAAAGTGATTGTCGCATCTGACGAGGAGGTGGCGGAAAATCCACGCTCTCGTAGTGCTAAATTGCGTATAGCGGAAAAATTGGGATAAAAAGGGAGGACGATGAAGTTTGATAGCAACATAGATGTGAAAACGATGTTTGATACCGCATTGACGTTCGTCAGGGATGTCTTCAGCGGTCACATCTTCAACAAGGATTTTATCGTCAAGAACCTGCCGTTGATGTTGTTCATCGTTTTTTTCCTTTTCATCCATGTCGGGCTTCGCTATAGTTGCGAAAGGAAGATCGTCGAAATTGAAAAGGCGAGAAAAGAGTTGTTGGATGTAAAATATGATGCGTTGACTCGTTCGTCTCAATTGCTTGAGATGCACAAACAGTCGAGCATCCAAGATTTGGTGGAGACGAAGGACCCTACTTTGAAGCCTTCAAAGACTCCTCCGTTGGTGATAAAAAAATAAAGTTAGTTAAGTGGCATCAGATAAGAAGCTCATATTAATCCGGACAAAGATCGTCTATTTCCTTTTCCTCTTCGCTACTATCCTTGTGGCTGTTAAGATGTATTGGACAATGGATGTAGAGGGTGAGTTTTGGAGAGATTTAGGTTATCGGCAGAGCAAGATAATTGAAGTGTTGCCAAACCGTGGGAACATTTTGGCTTGTGATGGGAAGTTGCTTGCTACATCCGTTCCGACTTATGTCCTTCACATGGATTTTAAGGCTGACGGACTAAAAAAGGAGGTGTATGATTCTCTCATGCCTATGTTGTCCGACTCTCTTGCTCGCTTTTATGGCGTGAGTCCGAAAGAGATGAGGGCGCATATCGACAAAGGTTACAAGAAGGGGGCGCGTTATTACCGGTTGAACTCTCGGAAACTCTCTTATGTGGAGTTGAAGCAGGTGGAGAAATTCCCTCTTTTTGATATGGGGAAAAACAAGAGCGGATTGACGACGAGAGATCAGGTGGCGCGCAACAATCCATTTCGTCCGCTTTCTCTCCGTACGGTGGGAAGTCTTTATGCGGAACAGGATAAGGGCGGAAAGTGCGGAATTGAGAATTATTACGATTCGATATTGAAAGGGACTCCGGGATCTTCGCAAGAGGTTTATGTCGGGTCGAAGAAACAACTTCTGGCGATTGAAGACCCTATAGAGGGAAAGGATGTGATGACGACGCTGGATGTTGATATTATGGACATTACCGACAATGCTTTGCGCAATACATTGGAGCGAGTGGAGGCTGCCAAGGGGTGTGTGGTTGTGATGGAGGTGGCGACAGGTCAGATCAAGGCGATGAGTAACCTGAAGCGCATGGCGGACGGAAGCTACGAGGAGGTGGAGAATTATGCGGTCAATTCCAAGACGGAGCCGGGTTCGACCTTCAAGATTGCTTCGGCGATTGTGGCGTTGGAAGATGGAGTGGACACTTCAGAGGTGGTGGACACGGAGAATGGGGTCTGGCGCATTTACGGACATAATATGCGTGATTGGAATTATAATAAAGGAGGATTTGGAAAAATCTCGTTGAATAGGGGAATACAGGTCTCTTCCAATATTGTGATTGCCAAGATTATTGAGGAGAAATACAAGGATAATCCGATGAAGTATATTGAGGCTTTGTATGGTATGGGACTTAATACACCATTGGATTTGGAGTTGAATGGAGTGGCGAAACCTTTCATCAAAAACACTGATGATAAGCATTGGTCGAAAATGTCCCTTGCATGGATCGCTCACGGATACGAGTTGACGCTTCCGCCTATCAACCTTCTCACTTTTTATAATGGTATAGCGAATAATGGAAAAATGATTCGCCCTTATTTGGTAAAGGGAATATACCATAATGGTAGAATGATGGAGAACAAGGAGCGCATCACGGTCATCAACGACAAGTTGTGTTCTGATAAGACGCTCAAGAAGGTGCAGCAGATGATGGTGGATGTGGTGGAATATGGAACGGCAACCAACGTTCGGTCGGATTATTTTAAAATTGCCGGTAAGACAGGGACTGCAGTTCAGACCTACGATGGCGCTCGCAGACATCAGCTTACCTTTTGCGGATATTTCCCGGCAGATGACCCGAAATATTCAATTATAGTGGTCGTTTGGTATCCCTCCTCTAAGTTCTATCCGAGTGCGGGTGCGATTTCGGGAGAGGTTTTCAAAAATATTGCGGAAAGGCTCTACGCGGTTAGTCCGCTAACCCGAAATTATATCGGGAACCTGAAAATCGAGGCAGGAGACGCAATTTTTAGTCCGGCGACCAAAGATGGAAACTATGATGATTTGGTGACCAGCTTGGGGCATTTGGGTGTAGATTATGTGGTGGACGGAGAGGTGTCGTCGGGATGGTGTAGATCCTCTGCAACTGAAAAAGGAATCTCCATTCAAAACCAGCGCATCTACGACAATAGAGTGCCTAACGTAGTTGGAATGGGAGCGAAGGATGCCGTCTTTTTGATGGAGAATCGCGGTCTGGTCGTCAAGTTGGAAGGTGTGGGGGCTGTAACCTCACAGTCCATCGAACCGGGCATTGCGGTGAAAAAAGGTACAGAAGTGAAACTTGAATTGAAATAAGAGATAATAAATATATGGCAATGAGAAGATTAGAAGACATATTGGCAAATTTGGAGGTTAAGACTCTCACTGGTTCTGCCGACTTGGAGTTGGAGGGGGTCGAGTTTGATTCCCGTAAGGTCTCAAACGGTTCTCTTTTTGTGGCAACGAAAGGAACTCAGGTGGATGGACATACATTCATCGGGTCGGCGGTTGAGAAAGGTGCGGTCGCTGTCGTTTGTGAGGATATGCCTGCACAGCTTGCTGAGGGTGTTACCTATGTTCAGGTGAAGGATTCTTCCGCCGCTTTGGGTAAAATCGCCTCTGCATGGTATGATTTCCCGTCTTCTTCTCTTCGTCTTGTTGGTGTGACGGGTACTAATGGTAAGACGACGATTGCCACGTTGCTTTATAAGCTTTTCAGTCGAATGGGGTATAAGTGCGGACTGCTTTCGACGGTTTGCAACTATGTGGTGGATAAGGCGGTGCCGACAGCCCACACCACGGAAGATGCCCTCACCATCAACCGGTTGCTTGCCGAGATGGTTGAAGCAGGCTGCTCATTCGCTTTCATGGAGGTTAGTTCTCATGCCATCGACCAAAAGCGAATCGAAGGATTGCTTTTTGAGGGGGCGATATTCACCAATCTCACCCGCGACCATTTGGATTATCATGAGACTTTTAAAAACTATTTGGATTGTAAAAAGAGTTTTTTCGACCATTTGTCCGAAGAGGCTTTCGCCCTTACCAATTTAGATGATAAAAATGGTAGTGTGATGCTTCAGAACACCCGAGCGAAGAAGTTGGGCTACTCTTTAGGTCTGCTGACGGACTTCAGGACACTCCTGTTGGAGGATAGTTTTGATGGAATGAAGCTGATGATGAATAAAAAGGAGGTTTTCGTGCCATTTATCGGAAGGTTCAATGCCTCTAATCTCACTGCAGTCTTTGGTGCGGCGGTCTCTCTTGGCTACCCAGAAGAGGAGGTTTTGGTGCATTTGAGTGCCATGACCCCGGTATCAGGAAGATTTGAGCCGATAACCTCCCCATCCGGTGTGAAATATATTGTCGACTATGCGCACACGCCAGATGCTTTGAAGAATGTGATTGAGACCATTAATGAGGTTCGCTCAGGTTCGTCTGGCAGGTTGATTACCGTTGTGGGATGTGGAGGAAACAGAGATAAAGGGAAACGTCCGATGATGACGCGTGAAGCTTTGGCAGGTAGCGACATCGTCATTCTGACCTCCGACAATCCGAGGTTTGAAGAGCCTCAGGATATTCTCAATGATATGAAGGAGGGGTTGAGTACGGAGTATTTAAAAAAGATCATCGAGGTGGTCGACCGTCGTCAGGCACTCAACACCGCATCAATTCTTTCACAATCTGGCGATGTGGTTCTGGTTGCGGGAAAGGGACACGAAGACTATCAAGATGTGAAAGGCGTAAAACACCATTTCGACGACAAAGAGGTTGTCAGGGAGGTGATGAAATAAAAATACAAGTTTAAAATTATATAAAATGTTTTATTACTTATTCAATTATTTATCAGAGATCGGGATGCCGGGTGCGGGAGTTTTCAAATATGTCTCCTTCCGTGGCCTGTTGGCGTTTATCTTTTCGTTGGTCATTGCGATGGTCATAGGGAAGAAGATCATCCATTTCATGCAGAAGAAGCAGATCGGAGAGACAATCCGAGATCTCGACCTTGCAGGTCAGATGGCGAAAAAAGGCACACCGACAATGGGTGGTATCATTATCATCATTTCGATTTTGTTGCCGGTGCTGTTGTTGGCACGTTTGGACAATGTCTACATCATTTTGATGGCAATCACGACCCTCTGGTTGGGAGGTATGGGCTTTTGGGACGACTATATCAAGGTTTTCAAAAAGGACAAAGAGGGCATGCCCGGACGATTTAAAATATTGGGGCAGATTGGAATCGGAGCGATTGTGGCGTTGACGCTCTATTTGAGTGATGATGTTGTGATGCGAGAGAATACGACCACGGTACGTCAGAATACTGAAGTAGTGCAATATGCGAAACAGTTGGAGAAGTCGACGAAGACCACCATTCCATTTGTGAAGGACAACAATTTCGATTATGAATATCTTTTCAGCTGGGCTGGAGAGTATTCTCAGTTGTTGGGTTGGATCTTTTTCATGATTGTGATGGTCTTTGTTGTGACGGCAGTCTCCAATGGTGCTAATTTGACGGATGGTCTCGACGGACTCTGTTCGGGGGTCTCCTCCGTCATTGGAGTTGCGCTTGGAATTTTGGCGTACCTATCCAGTCATGTCGAATTTGCCAGTTACCTGAATATCATGTATATCCCAAATTCCGAAGAGTTGGTGATATTCCTCTTCGCCTTTGTGGGGGCATTGATCGGGTTCTTGTGGTACAATTCCTTCCCAGCGCAGGTTTTCATGGGAGACACCGGAAGCCTGATGATAGGCGGAGTCATTGCCGTGAGTGCCATCATCATCAGAAAAGAGTTGTTGTTGCCGATATTGTGCGGAATCTTTTTTGTGGAAAGCCTTTCCGTCATCATTCAAACAGGGTATTTCAAATATACCAAAAAGAAATATGGCGAGGGAAGAAGAATCTTCCGCATGGCACCTTTGCACCATCACTACCAAAAAATGAACATTCCAGAGCCTAAAATTGTGGCGAGGTTTGTGATTGTGGGAGTTTTGTTGGCAATTTTGACGATTATTACTTTAAAAATTCGATAACGAAGAGAAACTTATAGATATGGAGAGATTAGTGATAATAGGAGCTGGTGAGAGTGGCGTAGGTGCTGCGATTTTGGGAAAGACGAAGGGCTTTGAAGTCTTCGTTTCCGATAAATCACTCATCAAGGAGCAGTATAAAAAGGAGCTGGACGAGTATGGCATCGAGTGGGAAGAAGGTTGCCATACCGAAGAGAGGGTGCTTTCAGCCGATATAGTGGTGAAGAGTCCGGGTGTGCCAGATAGCGCGCCGATGATTGTCGCCCTTCGTTCTCGAAATGTGCCGGTGATTTCGGAAATCGAGTTTGCCGGACGATATACTGATGCGAAGATGATTTGCATCACAGGTAGTAATGGAAAGACCACTACGACGATGCTGATCCACCATCTTCTCAAGGAGGCGGGACTCAATGTGGGCTTGGCAGGGAATATCGGGTTCAGTCTTGCCCGTCAGGTCGCATTGGAACAGAAGGACTACTATGTGATTGAGTTGAGCAGTTTTCAATTGGACGGAATGTATGAGTTTAAGGCTGATGTGGCGATATTGTTGAATATCACCCCCGACCATTTGGATCGTTACGAGAATAAGTTCCAGAACTATATCAACTCAAAGTTCCGTATCGTACAGAACATGAACGTGTCCGACTATTTCATCTATTGGAACGACGACCCTGTGATTCGGAAGGAGTTGGATCGCCGTCAGATTTTTGCGAAGAAGTTGCCGTTTGCGCTTAATAGAGCAGGAGGGATTGCGGCATACATCGAAAATGAGCTGATGAAGATCAATGCTCAGGAGCGTTCGTTCGAGTTTCCAGTCTCTTCCTTGCCGATAAAAGGGACACATAATATGTATAACTCGATGGCAGCCAGTATCACAGCCTGTCTGTGTAACATTTCAGATGAGAAGTTGCGTGCCTCATTGAAGTCGTTCAAAGGAGCGGAGCATCGTTTGGAGGATGTCGCAGTGGTAGGAGGTGTCCGTTATATCAACGACTCTAAGGCGACCAATGTCAATTCTTGTTGGTATGCTTTGCAGTGCATGACAGAGCCTGTCGTTCTCATTTTAGGAGGAAAAGACAAAGGGAATGACTATTCGGAGATTGAGGAGTTGGTGAAAGAGAAGGTGAAGGCGATCGTTTGCATGGGAGTAGACAATACAAAACTTCACGCTTTCTTTGAAGGGAAAGTTCCGGTGATGCAAGACGCAGGTTCGATGCAGGAGGCTGTTGAGAAATGTCATGCTTTAGCAAAAAAAGGAGAGACTGTCCTACTTTCCCCTTGTTGCGCAAGTTTCGATTTGTTCAGCAGTTATGAGGATAGAGGAAGGCAGTTCAAGCATTGTGTAAAACATTTATAAGCAAAAAAAAAGAGGTATGCGGAATTTCATTGATACATTTTTCAAAGGTGATAAGGTGATCTGGCTTTTGTTCTGCACCTTCATCGTCCTTTCTGCATTGATCATGTATAGTGCGTCGAGTTTCTTGGCGCATCGGTCTTCCTCTTATTATGGTCCGGTATGGAGTCATTGTAATTTTTTGTTTATAGGTTTTGTCGTGGCTTTTGTGGTTCATCATATCCCCTTTCGGGTCATCAACAAGTTAGTTCCCCTCATATATCTTGTCTCCTTTGTGCTTGTGCTTTTGGCAGCATTTGGAGGAGTCTCGGTGAATGGAGCGAGTCGTTGGCTTTCGTTGGGGCCAATCAACATCCAGCCTTCCGAGTTGATGAAGATTGCCATCATTTTGATGGTCTCTTATGTATGGACAGGCAGAGCAGACAAAGGAGCGGATAGTTCGTTTTGGTGGTGTGCTTTGATTTGTGTCGTTCCGGCGTTTATAATCATGTTGGACAACATGTCCACATTCTTGTTGATAATGGTGGTTTTTGCTTGTATGACGCTATACGCAGGAGTGTCGTGGAAAATCATCTGGAAGGTGGGAGGAAGTGCGCTTGCTGTGTTGGTTTTGTTGGTGGGGATTGCCTTGCTTACTCCTCGTGAACAAGAGAGTAACTCAGGAGTCGCCTCTATAGAGAACGCAGAAAAAAAAGAGTCCTCCAAGAGCCTTTTCTCAAGAGGGGCGACATGGACGAAGCGTGTTCACAAGTTCTTTGATGAGGGAAGACCACATGATGAAAATTATAAATTGGAGGGAGATACCTACCAAGAAGACCGTGCGAAGATTGCCGTGGCGAGTGGAAAATGGTTTGGGGTAGGAATCGGTAATAGCGTGCAGCGCGACCTGTTGCCATTGGCTTTTGCCGATTTCATCTTTTCGATTATTGTAGAGGAGTGGGGTTTCTTTGCTCTTTTGATTCCCATGCTCTATTTGATATTCCTCTATAGAGTGGGCATCATGGTGCAAAATTATTGTTCATCCTACAACTATGCCTTGGTCTCGTTGGGACTGTCTACGATGATTGTGGTGCAGGCGTTCGTCAATATCTTCATCTCTGTCGGACTGTTCCCAGTCTCTGGACAATCACTTCCGTTGTTCAGCCGAGGAGGAACCTCCATTGTGATCACCTGCATCTGTTTCGGCTTGATATTAAATATCAGCAGGGAGGTGATGGAGCAGAGAGATAAGGAGAGAAAAGAGGTGAAAAAAAGAGAATTGAAAAAAATTGAATCGTAACTAAATAAAAATATAATTATGGCATCTTTGAGATTCATCGTCAGTGGGGGCGGCACAGGAGGGCATATCTTTCCTGCTATTTCGATTGCAAACGCCCTAAAGAAAAAACGTCCCGATGCGGAAATCCTTTTCGTCGGGGCAGAAGGTCGTATGGAGATGGAAAAAGTGCCAGCTGCAGGATATGAGATAAAGGGTCTTCCCGTTGCGGGCTTCAATAGGAGCAATTTGTGGAAAAATTTTGAAGTGTTGAAAAAGTTGTTCCGTAGCATCAAGATGGCGAAGGAGATAGTAAAAGAGTTTCGTCCGGATGTGGCGATAGGTGTGGGAGGTTACGCAAGTGGTCCGACGCTTTTTGCTGCAAACCGCTTAGGAATACCAACCCTCCTGCAGGAGCAGAACTCCTATGCCGGTGTAACCAACAAGTTGTTGGCGAAGAAGGCGGCGAAGATTTGTGTCGCATACAACAACATGGAGAGGTTTTTCCCACAAGAGGCGATTTTGCTGACTGGAAACCCTGTGCGTCAGGACTTCCTTGAAATTCCCCCTAAAGCTCAGGAGGCATATCACTTCTTCGGTTTTTCGCCAGACAAGAAGACACTTCTGATTATAGGAGGTAGTCTTGGGGCTCGTACCATCAACCAAAGCATACAAGCTGGGTTGGAGCAGTTGCGTGAGGCAGGCTATCAGGTCATCTGGCAAACTGGGAAATACTATTTTGATGACATCAAAAAATCGGTCGAAGGACTTGATATGCCGCATATTTTAATTACTGATTTTGTCAAAAGGATGGATTATGCTTATGCGGTGGCAGACTTGGTGGTCTCTCGTGCGGGAGCCAGTTCGATTTCCGAACTTTGTTTATTGGGCAAACCGTCTGTTTTAGTGCCTTCTCCTAATGTGGCAGAAGATCATCAGACGAAGAATGCGCAGGCGTTGGCTTCTGTAGGTGCGGCAGAGATGATTTCGGATGCTGATGCACCACGCAAATTGGTATCGGAGGCGTTGAGACTTATCGGTGATGAAGTACGTCTTGCGAAAATTGGTGAAGAGGCGAAGAAATTGGCTCAGTTGGATTCGGCAGACCGTATTGCTGATGAGGTGTTGAAATTGGTGGAAAAAAAATAGAGATGAAAATGGTAGAAGAGAAAAAAAATATCTATTTCTTAGGCATTGGCGGAATTGGAATGAGTGCCTTGGCACGCTATTTCAAGGCGAAAGGCTATGCTGTGGCTGGCTACGACCGTGTGGCTTCGGCTCTTACAATGGAGCTGGAGGCGGAGCAGATTTCTGTCCACTACGAAGATGATGTGCGTCTGATACCCGACTCGTTCAAGGTCGCATCCGATACAAGGGTGGTTTTTACTCCTGCCGTCCCTGCTTCTATGTCTGAAATGGAGTGGTTTAAGGAGAATGGTTTTGAATTGCTCAAGCGTTCCCAACTGTTGGGGGAGGTGACCCGGATGCAGCAGGGACTTTGTGTGGCAGGTACGCATGGCAAGACGACCACCTCTACGATGTTGGCGCACTTGTTGCGGAACAGTACTGTCGATTGCAATGCCTTCCTTGGTGGCATCTCTAAGAATTTCCAGAAAAACCTTCTGCTTTCAGAAAAGAGTAATCTGGTTGTGATAGAGGCTGATGAGTACGACCGCTCTTTTTGGACGCTTTCTCCTCAGATGGCTGTAATCACTGCTGTGGATGCAGACCATTTAGATATTTATGGAACAGAAGAGAACTATCGTGCCAGCTTCGAGACTTTCACCTCGTTGATTCGTCCCGGTGGGGTGCTGTTGATGAAGAAAGGATTGCCGATTGAACCTAAGTTGGCGGAGAATGTCCGTTTTTTCTCTTATTCAGTGGAAGAGGGTGATTTTCATGCCGATAATATCAGAATCGGAAACGGGGAAATTGTTTTCGATTTCATCACTCCGGAGGGGGTGATGGAGAACATCACTTTGGGAGTGCCGGTCTATGTCAACATTGAAAATGGTATTGCGGCGATGGCGATCGCTTGGCTCAATGGAGTTACAGAAGAGGAGTTGCGGAAGGGAATGAGTTCTTTCCGAGGAGTCAAACGTCGTTTCGATTTTCATTTGAAAAGTGATGAAATTGTCTTCTTAGATGATTATGCCCACCATCCTCAAGAGCTGAACTCCAGTATTGAATCGGTGCGGAGCTTGTACCAAAATCGAAAACTCACCGTTGTGTTCCAGCCTCACCTCTACACTCGCACGCGCGATTTGGCGGATGAGTTCGCAGAGGCGCTGTCGAAGGCTGACGAACTTATTTTGTTGGACATCTATCCGGCGCGTGAGTTGCCGATACCGGGAGTCACTTCGCAAATGTTGCTCGATAAGGTGGATTTGGACAACAAACGACTGATGAGCAAGGAGGAGTTGGTCCGTTCTGCAGATGTTGCAGATTATGATGTCCTCCTGATGGTTGGTGCTGGTGATTTGGATTTGTTGGTACCCGAAATCACGAAAAAATTGGAAAACAGGTTGGGTGGAATTTCGTAATGATGATTAACGGAGAAAAACCGGGAGAATTTTAATTTTAAATTATATAACCGCAAAAGCAGTAATTAGATGAGTAAAAAAGTGAATTGGCAAAAAGTAGGGAAGGGGGCAGTCATCGTTTTAATACTCGGCTATATACTCTCTTTCGTTACGATGTTCGCAAATGCCTCTCAAATGAGGATTTGCAGCACCTGCCATGTCACTATTGCAGATGGCGACAGACTCAGGTTTGTCGATGAGAAAGATGTTTTGGACTTGCTGGCAGAAGATGACCTGAACCCTTTGGGTGTCCGTTCTGAGTTTGTCAGTACTGCGGAAATGGAGAAGTCGTTGGAGTCAAAGTCCAGAATTAAAGATGCGGAGTGCTACAAAACTCCTAAAGGCTCAGTCAATGTGGTGGTGTTGCAAAGAGAACCAGTTATGAGGGTGATGACCCCTAATGCGAACTACTACATTGATAGCGAGGGCGGAGAAATGGCATTGACCGACCGTTTTGCGGCATACGTTCCCATTGTGACGGGTAACGTGAAGAAAAGTTTCGCAAAAGGAGAATTGTATGAATTTGCGCTGTTCCTTCATAACGATAAGTTTTGGAACGCTTTTGTCGAGCAGATTGATGTGGATAGTCGTCAGGAGTTGACAATCGTTCCTCGAGTAGGCAATCAGATTATCCGATTAGGTTCGCTGGAGGACTACAAAAAGAAGTTGAACAAGTTATATTCCATCTATCAGAACGGTTTCAACAAAATGGGTTGGAACATGTATAAGGAGATTAACTTGAAGTATGATGGTCAGGTGGTTTGTACAAAAAAATAGTATTTTAGGAAAAGATAAATATAAGGAGTCTTAGTTATGGTAGATTTAGAAAAGGTGTCATCAGGAATCAAAAAATTCACAGTTGCTATCGACTTTGGTAGTGCCTTCATAAAAGGTGCGATGGGAGTTGTGACTGAAAATGGAAGTATCGAACTGGTTGCTATGGAGAAAGAACCTTCCTGTGGTAGCATCAGTTGTGGAAAAGTCAAAAATATTGAACAAGCTTCGGGGCTGTTGAAGACAATGATGAAGAAATTGAAAAATAGAATTTCTAAAAATCTAAGGCAACATGGCGAGGTTCCGGAGGATTATAAAATTGAAATCGAAAAAGTATATGTCACCGTCAATGTGGGCAATCTTCAGGGCGTGTCGAAGATGATTGAGAGGAATCATGATCATGAGGAGATTACTCAGGAGTTGCTGGATAATATGATGTGCGAGAATGTTCGGTTGACACAAAGGAAATATCCGAAAAATTCATCGTTTAGCTTCTATAAGTCTTTTCCGCAATGTTATATCGTCGATGGTGTTGTCGAGGAAAATCCGGTTGGGTTGATTTGCGACCATCTGATGGTGGAGTATCAGAATATTCTGGTTCCGGGCGACTATTTTGATAATCTGGAAATGTGCATGCAACGTGCAGGCTTTGAAAACGGATCTTATGAATTGATCTTTGGTGTTGAGGCTCTCGCTAATGCATCTTTGACTCCGCAGGAAATGAAAGAGGGTGCTGTTTTAGTTGATTTCGGCGAGGAGGTAACTTCCGTCTCAATTTGGAACAACAATACACTGAAATATGTTTATGAGCTTCCTAAAGGTAGTAGCCGCATTACGGCAGACTTGGAGGAGTTGAAGATTCCGAAAGAGATTGCGACGGTGTTGAAACATCAGGGTTGCGCTTATGAAAAATATACAAAAAGCCAGATGGTCACTTATGAGATTTACGGAACAAATCGTTCTTTCGACATGAGGACGATCAATGGTATAATCGAATGCCGTGTGGACAAGCTAATGGCTCTTATCGCAAAAGTGAAAGATTCTGTTCATGCAGGAGCTCTCGTCAATAGCGCAATCGTAGTAGGTGGAGGTTGCAATTTGAAAGGAGCCAAAGAGAAGATGGAGGAGTATTTGGGTGTGGGTGTGCGAAAAGGTTCTGTTGGAACATTAAGCACAAACGCAGATGTGCGTTCTTGGGCCTCTCTGCTCTCTGTCATCTACTTAGGAAAGGGTGAGTCCCTCCGGTTGGAGAAGATTCCTCAAAAAATTGAGGATGTACCAGTGAAGAATGCTCCTAAACGCTCCAAGACGAGTATGTTTTCCCTTCCCAAGCTGAAAGACATGTTTGATACGGTGTTCTCAGATCCGAGTGGAAAAGAGAGTGATAAATTTTAATAAAAACGATTTAAAAATATATTTATGGGAGAAGAAATCTTTAATGATGAAGTTATCAGCCCATCTTGCCCGGGTGAAATTTCAGAAGACAGAACCGTCATCAAGGTGATCGGTGTCGGTGGTGGCGGTACAAATGCCGTGAACCACATGTACAAGTTGGGAATCCAGAATGTGGATTTTCTCATCTGCAACACTGATATGCAGTCTTTGAGGAAGTCTGAAGTGCCAGCAAAAATTCAGTTGGGTGCTGCCGGACGTGGAGCAGGAAACAACCCAGAAAAGGGTCGCTCTGCTGCAGAATACTCGATTGATGCAGTGCGCAGTGTCTTGGAAAATTCCACCGAAATGGTTTTCATCACCGCAGGAATGGGTGGCGGAACGGGTACTGGCGCAGCCCCTTTGATTGCAAAAACTGCAAAAGAGATGGGCATTTTGACTGTTGGTATTGTAACCATTCCTTTTTTGTTTGAAGGGAAAAGACGTTTGCAGCAGGCCTTCAAGGGCGTGGAGGAGATGCGCAAGCACGTCGACTCCCTATTGGTTATCAGTACTGAAAAGATAAAAAAAGAACATTCCGATTTAAAACTTTCAGAAGCCTTCTCTTATGCAGATGATATTTTGGCTACTGCCGCTAAAGGTATCGCCGAAATCATTACAGTTCCCGGATATATCAATGTCGATTTGGAGGACATCAAGACTGTCATGACGAATAGTGGAAACGTGGTGATGGGTTCTGCCAAAGCACAAGGAAGGGGACGTGCCCTTGATGCTATCGTGGCGGCATTGGATTCTCCGCTTTTGCTCTCTTCTGATCTGACGGGTGCGCGTGACATCTTGTTGAATATTGCATCTTCTCCAGATAGCGACGTGTCGATCGATGAGTTGACCACCATCACCGATTATATTAAAGATGCGGTTAAATGTGAAGATAACCAAATCATTTGGGGTACAACCAAAGATAATACGCTGCAAGACGATGAAGTGAAGATTACCATTGTCGCAACAGGCTTTACGGATGATGATATTGAAGATGGAATCGGCATGTCTGCTCCTGCAACCCCGGCTGCAGCACCTGCTCAAACATCCTTTGTGGAAAGAGTGATAAATCATTTCGGAACTGCAGAAAATCAACGTCAGGAGCCTGTGCCCACTTCTACAAAAGAACAGGACGAGGAGAAGTTTCAAACGCAGATGGAACATTATTATGGTACTCCAATGGGAAAAACTCAACAAGCACCCTCTGCCCAGACAATGACTTCTGGTGTGCCAGATGCTCCTTCGGTCTTTTTTGACGATGAGCCAGAATCTCAAGGTATCCCAACCTACCATGGGGCTGCAGGAAATAACCAGACTTCAAGCTATTCGTTGATTCCGGGAGAGGAGTTGAGCTTTGATGACAAAAACGATTATCTCCATAACAATGTGGACTAATTATCCAAAATATCTGACTCCGGGTGATCGGGTGGCGGTGGTTTCTCCCTCTGGCGCGCTCGACCCGGAGTTGATCGACGAAGCTTGTGAGACACTCCGCAAGTGGAGGCTTGTCCCAGTGGTGGGTGAGTATGCGAAAGGGAAGTATGGACGCTTTGCTGGAACAGACCAGCAACGCTTACAAGACCTTCAGTGGGCGATGGACGACCCAACTATTGCTGCTATTCTTTGTGGAAGAGGTGGCTATGGTGTCATCAGAATCGTAGATCAGATTGATTTCTCAAAATTCAGGGAATCGCCCAAATGGCTGATCGGTTTTAGTGATATAACTGCTCTTCATGCACGTTTTGTGTCGGAGGGATTCCCTTCCCTTCATGCGGTCATGGCGCGCGCCATCGCACACCCAGAAGAGAACCGCTCTGCCGTGCGAAAATTGAAGAAGATTCTCTTTGGAGAAAAAATGGACTACCAGTCTGTTCCCAAAAAATCAAAATATAACAGAGCCGGAAAGGCGCAAGGAAAACTGGTCGGCGGAAATCTTTCACTCATTTATGCGCTGCAAGGGACACCTTATGCAGTCGATGCACAAAACAACATCCTTTTTGTAGAAGATCTTTCCGAAAGATTATATCATATTGATAGGATGGTGCAAAATTTACGCCTATCAGGTGTGTTCGAGAAGATTAGCGGTTTGGTTGTCGGACAATTTTCAGACATTCCCAAAGACCCCTCTTTCAGGCAGACAATCGAAGAGATATTCCTTTCTGCCGTAGGGGAGAGGGAAATTCCGATTGTTTTCAACTTCCCTGTCGGACATGTCGCAAACAACTGGCCACTTGTGCATGGTGCGAATGTGAATTTAGAGGTTGTGTGTGGAGAAGAGAAAAAAGTAGTCTTGACTGAATTGTAGTCATTCCATTGTGTAGACCTTTATTTTATTAAAAATGAAAGAGATACACTCAAGGTCGACATAAAAAAAGACGTTTCAAATTTCAAATTCATAAATTTAACATAAAAATAAGTAATAAAAAAAAGAAAATTTCTTGTTTTTTTGTTTAAAATACTATATTTTCGTACAACACTAACAAAGAGATTTGACAAAGAGTTTCAAAGGATTGTTTTAAAGTATCAAAAGAAGGTTTATAAAGAAAACTCCTGAAGAACGCAGCGTCTGCTTGAAAGTTGGTTGCAGAGAATCTTTTAAATGGTGAGAAGTGGATAACGAGATAAGTAAGTATTGGCTATGTTTTTAGATAGATTTCTGAGATATATAAAATATGAAAGGCGTTTGTCTGAACACACGGTAAACTCTTATCAAACGGATTTGAATCAGTTTCGGGCATTTGTCGAAGGCGAGCTTGCCAAGACGTTTCAGCCGGAGCAGATCACCAGCAAGGACATCCGGGCGTGGATGGTCGAGTTGATGGAGAAGGGAGATAAGCCGAGCAGCGTATGCCGTAAAATGTCGGCGGTAAAGTCCTTCTACAAATATTTGACAAAAGAGGGCGTAGTGGAGAGTAATCCGACATCAGTCATTACCTTCCCGAAAAAAGAGAAGAGGTTGCCCGTGTTCGTGAGTGAGTCGCAGATGGAACTCATGTTGGAGGGCGAATCGGAACTGGTTTTTGGAGAAGATTTTGAAGGAGTGCGAAATAAAACGATAGTCGAAACGTTCTATAATTTAGGAATACGTCTGTCAGAGTTGATCGGGCTAAAAGATGAGGATGTCGATTTCCATTCGAGGACGGTAAAGGTCTTTGGAAAAGGAGGGAAAGAGAGGGTCATACCTTTCGGAGACAAACTCCACGAAGTTTTAGAACGGTATTTGGAATCAAGGGGCACGATAGCGAACGAGGAGGGTTGCTTCTTCTGTAGGTTGAATGGAAGTCCGTTGTATCCGATGCTGGTTTGGCGAATCGTCAGGAAGTCTCTTGAGGCGATAAGTTCTCTGCAGAAAAAAAGTCCCCATGTGCTCAGACATACATTCGCAACGGCGATGTTGAACAATGGGGCAGAGATAGGTGCAGTGCGGGAGCTTTTGGGGCATAGCAATTTGGCGGCAACGGAAGTTTATACGCATCTGACATTTGAACAGTTACAAAAAATTTATCAACAAGCTCATCCTCGAGCGTAAAGTATGGAGGGAAAGATTATGAATGTTACAGTAAAAGCTATTCATTTTGATGTAAAAGCAAGTTTGGAGGAGTTTATCAATAAGAAGGTCTCGAAATTAGAACAATATTCTGACAAGATCACGAGCGTAGATGTGACGTTGCAGGTGGTGAAGCCAGAGACCTCTAATAATAAGGAGGTTCTGTTGAAGGTTATGATTCCGGGAAGTGATTTGGTGGTAACAAAAACTGCGGATTCATTCGAGGAGGCGTTTGATAATGCCATGGATGCCATGATTCGCTCAATCAAGAAAGCAAAAGAGAAAGCGAGTGATGCTAAGAAATAAATTTAGGGTTGAGAGTAAAAAAAAGCTATTTTTATTTGTTTGGTAAAAAAATAATGCCTACATTTGCACACCTTTTCGGAACAACGCTTCTGGAAAGGTGTGTTTAAAGAATGCCTCTTTAGCTCAGTTGGCCAGAGCACGTGATTTGTAATCTCGGGGTCGTTGG
>CALFTM010000073.1 GCA_937916355.1 uncultured Bacteroidales bacterium | reverse complement strand
CGACTGCCGGGTTCACCAAATAGTAGTTGAAGTGATACTGGTCGCAGACGATCTCCTCCTGTGCACTTGCAGTCGAAACAAATCCGATCCCCAAGGCAACAACTGACAATATTTTGTAAAATAGTCTCATGACAGAATCTAATTTTTAAGTTTCTTTTGTTTGATAGTTCAAATGATTACGTTTTTCTAAAATCCCTACATAAATATAAATATCCAACCTGCCTTATTGAGAACCATTTTTACTAATCCTCCAAGAAACGAACCGTCTTCTTAGACTTCTTAGCGATGCGGAATGAGAGCAAAAGCTCACTTGAGTTGGAAGAGACACTTGAGATGTCACCCAAACCTAACTCAAACGCATAACCCACACGGAACATCTTATACTCTACACCGACATTGAAGTGCAACATATTAGACGAGAAAGAATCCTCACCATTCAAATCCGGACGGTAAGTAACACCCAACCAGATGAAACGTTTGATGAATCCCATCACATTCAATTCGGCACGGTTCGTGCTGTTTCTGTGAGTGAAACAAAGAGCCGGAGCCAAATCGAAGTTTTCTGACAAAGAGAACAATCCACGCACATACCAGTTGAATTGTCTACCGGGCATTGAAGTAGAGACATTCTCCTCATTTGACAACAAGTGAACGACAGAAGCACCGAACATGAACTTCGGCATCGCCAACTCAACTCCGAAATCCATATCAGGGTTGACCTTTGAAAGCTTCTCGCCATTATTCAATGTCTCTTGATTCAACTCCTCTGGATCGATCCATATATGACCTGACGGATCAAAGTAGTGGTAAAGGATACCAGCTGAGAGACCGAACGACATCAAAATACTCTCATTCAAGTTTAAGTGATATGCATAAGCTGCTTTGACATTCAAAGTACGGTTTGCCACTCCGACATCATCATAAGTAGCAGACAAACCAATTCCGGAACGAACATTCTCAAAATAGTTCGTAACGTTCAAGACACCAGACTTCGGTGAATTTTCCAAACCCATCCATTGCCAACGGCCCAACAAGAAGATGTCGACATCATCCGTGTTACCAGTAGCAGAAGGGTTGATATTCAAACGAGAGAAGAACTGCTGAGATAGCATCAAATCTCGTTGAGCAAATAGAGACAGTGAACTTAAAACCACTGCGATTGTTAATATTACCTTTTTCATGACCTATACACCTTCTATTTTATTCAATAATCCTAACCTCAACACGACGGTTCTGCTCGTGCTCTGGTTCTGTTTGTGCATTTGGAATAACCGGTTCAGAGTAGCTTCGACCTTCAGCCGTCATATCAGATTCACTCATACCACGTTCAACCAACAAAGACTTCACATACTCAGCACGTTTTTTAGACAACTTTTGGTTATATTCGTACGAACCACGAGAGTCGGTGTGTCCACTGATTTCAAACTTCGCACCCGGGAACTCCCTCATGGCAGCAACCAACTCGTCCAACTGAACTAAGTACTCTGGCAACATCTTTGATTCGTTGAAGTTGAAGAAGAACAACATCCAGTTAAATCCGGTAGGCTCCGTCATTGTAACCTCTGGAGTCAAATCGAAATCATTCTCACAACGGTAAGGCTGAGGCAACCAAATGTCATCTTTTCCTTTACCACCGGCACGATTTGACATCATCATCACCAAATTTTTGTTTCCGATGAAGTTATACTCGTTTGCACTTGTATTATAAGTTTCGCCAAGATTTTCCGGTTTAGTCCAAACCTTTCTTGTAACCTTGACGGTCTCATTTGTCGCAGTATCCAACACATCAAACTCCATGTTCTTGTGGTATGAAACATAAATATCCATTCCACCCTTTCCTCCCGGACGATCTGACATGAGGTACATAGCCGAATCTCCGACAATGAAAGGATAATCCTCCCTTGACTGGCTATTCATACGTTCTACACTATCACTGGCATTAACCGGCATTTTCCAATCGTAAAGAGTACCCTCTCTACCATCTCTCTCCATACACCAGATATCCTTACCTCCATAAGATTGCTTAGGGAAATCAGCAGAGAAATAGAGTTTCTTTCCTCCTTCCGCCAATGCTGGATTATAGAATCCGGAAATTTTGTTGTATCGGTAAGTCCAACCTCCCATCACAGTTGAAGAACCTCTAACCTCTTTTCTCACCTTGTCGAGACCTTCGATCTTCAACAGACGAGGTTCTGTGAATTTACCACCCTGCAACTGCGCCTCATACAGGTCGGAATTGCCAAGCTCGTCAACGCGTGCGAAATAAATCACACGACGCTTAGGGTCGTAAGCGAAAGTTCCTCGTATGCCCAAGCCGCACAACTCCGGACAAACCTCTTTTTTCTCCAATTCATACGAATCACTGATCACAGCACTATACGCACTATCCCCAATGAACCATACAACTTTTCCGTCCTTATAGAAGGACATCGGACGTTCTTGCTGCGGAGTATTCACCTTGGAAGAGACTATTTCATACCCCTCCACGAACTCCTTGTGAATGGAGAATGCTTCTCCCGCAAAAAGGAGCGCCATACACAAGAGCAAAATTCCTTTCATCTTTGAATTCATAACACCAATCATATTATATCACTTTACTAATTCTTATATTGGACATCTTTAATGTACTTCTCATCATTCTGTTTTCACAACTTCAATAGTTCCGGTATGAAGTTTTCCATCCTTCAAGACAACTTGACAATAATATACTCCCGGATCTGCCATTCTGCCTCCTTTCGAACCGTCCCATCCATCTGAACCTTGGAACACCTTCATTCCGTAACGGTCGAAAATCACCACATCGAATCCTCTCATATAGTAGTCATTCATGCCATCTTTCACATACGGAGTGATTGCGGTCGGAATCTGAACAGAGACCTCGAACGAAGCATTAGTAGCCGGACAAACTCCATCTGACGCAAAGACTGTATATTTCGTAGAAGATGCAGGAAGCACACCTCCAAGGAAGTTCTCATCTGTGGAAGTCATCACATCACCATCCGACAACCAGTCGAATTGTGTAGGAGAACCCTTGATGATTACGGCGGTCATATCAACCTCGCCTCCGATAACCACCTCTGCCTGACTCAACTCCAACTCAATTACAGGTGGCTCGTAAACATCAATTGTACCAAACTCAACAACCTCGTCAGGGCAGACACCATCACTTGCTGTAATCGTGTAATCAACGGTACCCGACTCTAACGGAATGTCAGTCAATGACAACTTGTTGGTTTTGAACTCACCTACTGCCAAACCTTCCCATTTGAAGGTGTACGGAGAACCTTGTGTTACAGTAGTAGTCAAATGTACCGTGTCACCCAAACAAATCTTATACTCATCTCTTGGGATAGAGACATCGAATTTGATAGGTTGGTAAACTGAGATGTTTGTCGGTCCATCCACATCTGTCGCATAAGGACATATATCACCATCATAAACATACACCTTATATTGGCTTCCACTTGTTGTTGGAGAAACAGTCCATGAGTGACTCATCAACTCGCTGTCAGTACCGCCAACCATCACGCCTTCTCCGTCTTTCACAAGATACAACTCGTAACGTGCAGGTTCTCCTGATATACAAGTAGCGGTCAACGTCAACGGCTCGCTATCTTCGTGTTCACAGAAGACTTCTGAAGAGGCTGTGAGAGATACAGAGATTGGCTCGTTCACCTTCACTGTTACGGTGTCTGACTTCAATTTGTCCATAACACCACCATCGCCGTAACAAATACCATCCGTAACAACAACATGGTAGGAGTAAGTGCCAGATTCCCTCATCAAATTCTTGAAGTCCTTATTATCAACACCAACCTTGGTTGGAGTTGTACCGACTTTTATCCACTCGTACTTCTTTACAAAATCTGCTGCAGAAGCCGGAGTATATGTTTTAACCTTAGCTTCCATATCGACACCCTTACAAATGGTGTCTTCTTTGATCTCCAAATTGACTTTGAAAGGAGTCTGAATCGTAGCCGATACTGGTTGTTTCGCCGCTACAGGTCCACACACGCCACCATCGTCCACAACCAAATTGTACGTTACAACATCACCCGGAGCAAATCCTGAATATGACTCCATCTCATCTACAAGGCGCAATGGATTTGAAGAGTTAGTAAGCGTTTTAGTCGTCCCTTTCACCTCTGAAGTATAAACATAGGTGAAGTCTTTATCCACGTTAGAAGAACCGCTATTGGTTGCCTTCAAAACGATGCTATCCAACACCGAGCAAGCGAATGCCTTATCTATGGACAAGTTGATCTCGAATGGAGTATTGATGTCCAACGAACTATTGCTGGTCGCCGCATTATCCGAGTTGGTAATACAGATTCCATCCATAGCAGAGACTGAGAAAGAGACTCCATCTTCTGGTTGCAACCAACCCTCTACCTTTGTAAGATCCAGACGAGTGCCTGTAGTCTTGGTGGTTAATGTCTTTCCGTTACCAGTCCTTGTCCAAACGAACTCATCAATATGATTGATCGCATTAGCAGGAGAGACTGCAACATCCAAGTAAACCTGATCGCCCTCTTCGTAACATACCTTGCCATTATGAGATGCTGTCAATGACAACTCAAATGGTTCGTTCACATCAAATGACAAGTCACTTGCAGATCTGCTTTCCGAACAAATTCCATCATTAGTAAGCAAGAATATCTTGAATGAATTACCCGGTTTGAACAAATCCGGATATTTCTCTTTGTTCAAAACAAGATCCGCTCCGATATTGGTATTCTCCAACTCTGTCTCTGTTCCTAACGAATCAACAGCCATCCACTTATAGCTCTTAATGAACGTACGAGAAGACTCAGGATTAATCACAGATTTTACCACCGCCTCACTTGTAGAACATATCGCATTCACATCACAAGTGATGGAAACCTCGTATGAAACTGAGAGGTTAGTTACAAACGTCTTAGTCACAGCCGGACAAATATTATCAGTTGTAGTCAAAGAGATCTTCGCCGTCATACTTGAATCGATCGTTGGCTTGAAGGTCAAATCGTTCACACCTTCAACAACTTTATCATTCAACGTCCAAACATAACTTGAGATATGATTTTTTGCCTCCTTATAGTTGATTGTCGCAATGACATCAAATGTAGCTCCTTGTTGCAAACATGAATCAGGTTTGTTGAAAACCCAATCATATCCGTTGTACTTCACCTCAACGGTCTTTGACTCATTATCCGTTTTACAAGTCTCATCATAAACAGACAACTTGTATCCGACTTTATTTCCAGGAGTAAAAATTTCAGGATAATCTTTGGCATCGATATCTACATTGAAAGTATCATCCAATTCAGTGAGTTTCATTGAATCTCCAGCGAAACTCAACTTGATAAAACTCAAGTTCTGAACGGCAGTAGATGGAGTGATGATCACGTTCAACTTATGAGAACTTACAGTATTCAAACATACCGTAGGCTCTGAATACAACTTCATTGAGAAACCACCTTCGCGGATTTCAATATTGATGTCCATGCCAGCAGGGTCTTGTTCCACTTTCTCACAAACCTCGGTTGTTGTCGCCTTGATATAGGCTTTCAATCCATTGGTTTTAATCTGCGTCAAGTCATCTGAAAGCAAGTCTCTATTGGTGAACGACAATTTATTTGTAGTCGTTGTCGTATCCAACACACTTCCGTCATTGAAGGTGATGGACCAGTCATATTTTGTAATCTTACTTTCTACTTTTTGAGCCTCCTCAGCAGACATTCCAGTTGTATCAACATAAGCGGTAAGCGTCAGCACATTCACATCATAATTATCAGAATCTGCAGAGACACAAACCGGATCTCTATCTCCTTTCACCTTAACTTTATATTGACCGTTTTGAACGGTATAAGGGATTTCCAAGCCATTCTCTTGTAAGAAGCAATATTTATCCTCTACATTTATAGGAGTCACCTTTACATATCCACTGATTTCAGAGTAGTTCACCAAATCAGTAGGTACAAATGTTTGAGTAGTATCATTCACCTCTGTCGCTGTTCCCGCAGTAGAAGACCAGTCAAACACGAGAGGCACCTCACTATAATTTCTCTTCACCGTTACCGTCACAGTGTTGCAATCCACAAAATTCTCCTCTCCAATTGTCATGTCCAAATTCATCTTTGCTTCAGTCACGATATTTTGATAGAAGAAACAACCTCCTTCATCTTCAGCGACAAAGATTACTGAGTCAATTTGGGCTTTAGGGTACGTACCATACACTTCTCCATCAGAACCAGTGATTTTTAACATATCATCTGCTTCCACAGTCAAGACAAGAGAGTCTTTAGAAACACCTTTGACTTTCTTTGAGAACAATTCCGTGCTATCGGCCAACAACCATGTCATTGTCCATTCGTGGTCTTTTTTCGTCAAGATACGTTCTCCTGTCAACACAACTCTTGTTCCCTCGATATTACAATATGCGACAGAATCACGCGGAGCCATCTCACCTCCGTAGGTGTTGCGGATAACCATATCCGTCTCAGCCAAGTGGAAAGTGGTCTTACACTCACGATCCTTTTCATTTTCACTAATCTTTTCTGGAGTTTCGTCTGCAACCATTCTCGCGACCAAGGCATCATCAGAGATGACCACACGGTAGCGAACATCACCCACCAACTCAGGTCTCTTGGTTGACACATGGACATTATCGGGTTTCATCAATTCTGGCTTTTCAAGAGGATACTCACTAAGATCCACCCAAGAGGTATCTCCATTTTCAATTTTCTCATATTGGAAAATGTAGTAAGGATCCACCAAATAGACGTTGGTCTGAGAAGCTTTCAAAATAATATCTTCACCAGAACATGTTACAACCTCATGCTCTACAACTTCCCCATCAACTATCGCTTCCAACTTTGACTTCGGCGTACAAACAGAGAACGAAATATCATCCAACAACATATCATTACCATCACCTGATTGTCCATTGTTGTAGATAACAACCCAAAGCTCCTCGTATCCACTTTCCAAGCTTACGAAATTGTCGATACGCAACCAATCTGCGCCAGCTTCGACATCTCCTGTTCTAAAGTGGTATAACACATTGCCATCAGCATCCAAATTATCAGGCAACTTCTTTGCCGACTCTGAGAACTCCTTCAACAGACAAACCGTCAAATTTACTGGATTTGGCTTATCACCTTCTGTTCTCGGAGTACAAGCATTACGGACACTCAATCCGAATGTGAAACGGTCGGCTGGACAAGACAAGTTTACTTTCTGCGCATAAATAGCCGCCTTTGAAATCTCCGTTTTTCCAGCGTTTACAAAAAGCATCGCACCATTTTTATTTCCAGTATAATCAGAACAAGAAATAAAGTCATCTCCATCCAAATTTTGGTCGCAAGAATCCGGATTCATCACAATGGCGTAATATCCGTCCTGCAAACGATGTCCTGCTTTTCGTACCCAACCATCAGCTTCATACTGAGCCAACATCGGATTGGCAGACATGAAATGGTGTCCATTCGTTCCTACAAACTGGTTGGACTTGTATTGATCGTTTCCGTTAACAAACTCAGTCGCCGTTACCACATGGCCGAACGGATCAGGTGCGATGAAGTCCCTGATGACAAATTCTGCCTTACCACTCGCATCAACGGTAATTTTATCCCCATTCACCTCACGAGCAGTATAATATGGATTTTCAAAAGAATATTCAGACGGAACATCATAGTTATTACCACCGACAGTCACATAAGTCGAATGATCCACAGATATTTTATTACTGAAAAATTGTCCGTCGGAGATATAGAAGTCGTTTGACATGAAATATCCGAAGGTCTCATAGAAGAGCGTTTTCACCTCCAAACCGTCACAAAGCTCACTGCTTGAACAATCCGGACCGACATACTTTAATACCTCAGTACGTCCATCGTATGTCGCACGATAGTAAAGCACACTATCTTTTTCTGGGACGGCAACCTTTGCGAATATAGATTTTTCGCCATTGATTACTTCCCACTTCAAACTATCTCTTGAAACTTCCCAAACGAAATCTTTCGACTCAACTGCATCGATTACGAAAGTACCTCCTGCCAAAAGCACATTACTATCTTGCAAACAAGAGTGTAATGGATAACGGGAAGCAATAAAGAACTCACACTGCAAACAAGAGACATCAACAGATCCCACCATCAGGCCATCTGCATAACATGAGAAAACTTCATTTTTCTCTACAAGGACACTCGCTTCTGGAACACTCGTAGTGGCCATTACTTTGCCATCGCTATTTTTCCAGACATACTCAGTACCTTCTGTGTAGTTTGTCTTCAAACCAATGTTACGTCCTTCACAAACGTAAGGACGCACCTTCTCTACCGTGTACCCTCCACAGGCCACAAGAGAAGGAATCGCATGGTTTACATATCTTAGTGTCTCCGTTTCGCTGTACATCTCTACGATGACATCGAAAGGAGTCTTCTTATCAACTGTATAACTGAGTCGGTCGCTTCCTTCAGCTTCCGCCACCCATGTAGTATCAGTCTCGCCTTCATACAAGACGCCCCATCGGATGTTCGTTCCAAATTCTGCGACATCCAGTGCGACAAAATCAAAAACCTCCCCATAGCAAACGTATGGAGTCGACATCGGTACAAAACCTGAGAAATCGTCTTTTGAAATTGTAAAGGTCTTTGTCGGCTCATCAACAGAAATCAACACCGAACCGGTCACCGAACCGTTCGTCTGCAATTTTAAACCATATTTCTGACCAATGACTGAAGCATCATCAACAAGAGTCCAATCATCAAGATCAGCCCCCTTCAAACCACTAAACTGTAACGTACCATTGAAGTTCTGCATCTCTGCATACACGTACTTGCCATAAACATTGACGGTAGCATTACCATTATAAGTTTCTCCAATCGTACAATTAAACGCAAAAACTTGCGCATGAACCACAAATGCAAAAACTGTTGTTAAAACAAGCTTTAACAATAACTTTGAACTTAATAAATACTGAAAACCTGTGTTTTTCATAACCTAAACTAATACTTCGTTTCTAATTGTGTATCTAATGGTGTTTTCGAGCTTATCACCCGTTTTTTTCCCATCCAATCAAAATACCAACTCGAAAAATCGCACAAATATAGCATAATGTAATAAATTCCAAAAGAAAATCTACAAAAAACGCTCATTTGTGTAGTAAAAAACTTTTTTTATATGGTGAAACAAATCTTTATTTAACACTATGTTCATAATAAGAATCAAAAAAAGACTAAAATGATTGCATCGCACATAACTTGGCATAAAGTCCGTTTTTTGCCAATAATTCGTCGTGCGACCCTCTTTCGACAATCTCCCCCTCCGACATGACACATATCTCATCGGCATTCCTGATGGTTGAGAGTCTATGGGCAATCACGATAGAGGTACGGGTGCGCATCAACCGCTCCAACGCCTCCTGCACCAATTTTTCCGATTCGGTATCTAAAGCAGAGGTGGCCTCGTCTAAAATGAGGATAGCCGGATTTTTCAGAACGGCTCTCGCAATGCTCAATCTTTGGCGTTGACCACCCGATAAGCGTCCTCCTCGATCGCCTATATTGGTTTGATACCCTTTTTCCATCGCCATGATGAATTCGTGGGCATTAGCGATTTTGGCGGCTTCGATCACCTGCTCTTCTGTCGCATCTTTAACGCCAAACGCAATGTTATTGAAGACCGTATCGTTGAACAATATCGCCTCCTGATTGACATTACCCATAAAGGAGCGCAAATCGTAAAGCGTCATGTTTTTTATATTTACACCATCGATCAAAATCTCTCCCTCTTCTACATCATAGAATCTTGGCAGCAGGTCTACCATCGTGGATTTTCCCGAACCTGATTGTCCGACCAAGGCAATCATCTTACCTTTTTCTATGGTCAAATCCACATTCTTCAACACATACCTGTCAGTATACTTGAAACTTACATTTTTATATTCAATCTTTTCGGAGAATGGCTTCACCTTAACAGGGTTCTTCACCTCTTGTAATGGATTGACAGCCTGCAATATCACATCAATACGGTCAAGGGAGGCTTTCCCTTTTTGTACACTGTAAAGGGCTTTTGAAAGGTCTTTGGCTGGATTGATGATACTATAGAATATCACTAAATAGTAGATGAATTCCGCCGCCAAAAGAGAACTGTTCTCATTTAGAATCAACGTTCCGCCGAAAAAGAGGACAACTGCGATGGTCGCCGTCCCAAGGAACTCGCTCATAGGGTGCGCCAACGTATATCGGCGGTTTACCTTCATCACGGTATTTCTCAAACGATTGTTCAATTGCCCGAACAGCCCCTCCACATTCTTTTCCGCATTGAACGCCTTGATGACCCGCAAGCCTCCCAAGGTCTCTTCTATCATCGACAACAACTGACCAGACTCATCTTGTGCGACCACGGAAGATTTTTTCAAAGACTTGCCAACCTTCCCCATCAAATATCCGGCAAATGGCAAAACAACTAACACAAACAGGGTCAACTGCCAACTAAGAACCAACAATATACAAAAGTATATCACGATCATAATCGGATTTTTTGACAATAGCTCGATGGAACTCATGATAGAGGCTTCCACCTCTGCCACATCCCCAGTCATCCTTGCAATGATATCGCCCTTCTTCTGCTTGTCGAAGAAACCTAAATTGAGATCGACAATCTTTTTATAAAGTTGCTGGCGTATATCCCTCACCAAACCGGTTCGTAACGGAATGATATAATAGCTGGCGAGGTAGGAGATTCCCGTTTTGAAAAATGTGGTAACGACAAGAAAGAGTCCTAACAGCAAAAGAGCCTGTTGCGCACTATTATGCTCAATATAGTTGCTGACCCACCAATAGGCATTGTTTTTCAAGGTATCGAACGTCCAGTCAAACGGTATGTATTGATAGGTAACCTCTGCCGTCTTGAAAAGAATTTGCAAAATCGGCACAATCAGCGCAAAAGAGAAGACACTGAAAAAGGTGGCGAGAATATTGCAGACAATATTCAACACCACATTTTTTTTATATGGACCGACAAACCGCTTTATCAGTTGTACAAATTGCAGGTTTGATATTTTTGCCATAATTATTGTAAGCCCAAATTTAAGGTGGGGTCTATAAATTCATTTCGTAAGATTGTTGAATTTATTTCGGAAATACCGAAAAGTCCTCCACCTCCTGATTTATATTTCTTAATTGGAAACTGTGAATTGATAGAACCCACTAAGATATTCCCGTATAGTTATGAGGGGTAATGGCACGAAGCTCTGCCTTGACTGACTCGCTGACTTCTAAGGTCTCGATAAAATCTCTGATGGATTTTTCGGTAATACCCTCATTGGTTCGTGTCAACGCCTTCAACGTCTCATACGGGTTAGGGTATCCTTCTCGTCTAAGGATGGTCTGGATTCCCTCTGCGACAACTGCCCAACAATTATCCAAATCCTCGTAAATGGCTTTTTCATTCAATAAGAGTTTTCCCAAACCTTTCAATGAACTTTGAACTGCGATAGAGACGTGTGCGAAAGGAACTCCGACATTACGCAAAACTGTAGAGTCGGTCAAATCTCTCTGCAAACGTGAAATCGGCAACTTTGAAGAGAGGAACTGCAACACTGCATTGGCGATTCCCAAATTTCCCTCTGCATTTTCAAAGTCTATCGGGTTTACTTTATGCGGCATCGCAGAAGAGCCCACTTCTCCGGCCTTGATCTTTTGTTTGAAATATTCCATAGAGATATATTGCCAGAAATCTCTGTTCATATCAATCATGATGGTGTTGATCCTCTTCATGCAATCGAATATCGCACCTAAATTGTCATAATTGGAGATCTGGGTAGTCCACTGCTCTCTGTCCAACCCTAAAATATCGTTGACAAAGTGGTTTCCAAATGCTCGCCAATCATTTTCCGGATAGGCAACGTGATGGGCGTTGAAGTTTCCTGTCGCACCACCAAACTTGGCTGGTATCGGCAATTGTTTCAATTGCTCTACCTGAACCTTCAACCGGCTGACAAACACCATGATCTCTTTGCCAAGACGAGTCGGAGAGGCTGGCTGCCCATGAGTCTTCGCCAACATCGCAACCTCTTTCCACTCCTCCGCACGATTGGAAAGCTCGTTTATCAATTGCTCGATCTGCGGAATGTAGACTTTCTGCAACGCCTCTTTTACAGAGTAAGGGATAGAGGTGTTGTTAATGTCCTGAGAGGTGAGTCCGAAATGGATAAACTCCTTAAATTCCGCCAAGCCTAAATTGTCGAATTTTTCTTTGATAAAATATTCTACCGCTTTCACATCATGGTTGGTCGTCTTCTCGATATCCTTGATTCTCTGTGCATCTTCTAAAGAAAATTCTTGATAAATTTTCCTAAGGTCTGCAAACATTCCTGAATCGAATGCACGAAGGTTGGGCAAAGGGAGTTCGCACAAAGCGATGAAATACTCCACTTCTACAAGAACTCTATAGCGAATCAACGCATACTCTGAAAAATAGTCAGACAAAGATTCTGACTTACTCCAATATCTTCCATCTACTGGAGAAATGGCGGTCAAAGAATTTAATTCCATTGTTTATAGTTTAAAATTCAAACTGGGCAAAATTAACATTTTTAACGGAGTAATGCAAATTTTCATTTCTGATTGAACACTTTACCTGTCATTTAAGTTGGTCATGATTTCATTTTGCGGAACTTTTGAATTTGTTTCGAGTGAAATTCCATCAAAAAAGGGGCGGGACATCACTGTCACACCCCTCCACGCTAATCTACTGCATGTAGCCTAAACTGTTATTTGGCATAACTATATAAATGGTATTTATATATTTCATTATCACTTCCGCTTATCATATCTGAATAAAGCAGGAAAGAGCATCACCACCGCCGGAGGTCTATTCACTCCGCACACTCCATTGGGGACGGCAACTTGATACAGTTCTACTTCTCACAAACTGCACGAACTGGAATCCCTTTATATTTCAATTCCATTCCAACCGCACCATTATTTCTTCCTCCGTCTGAAAAGAAAATCGAGGCATAATCACCCTCTTCCAAATACTGATGGGTAGTCCAGATCGCAACACGTCCAGAATCCACCTTTGTACCATCAATAGTACCGGCAGAAGGTAAGAAAATGCTGCCACCATTTCGGGTTGAAACCAAAATTCCTTCTACATTATTTTGAACAACCCACTTGATGTTGCATCTTGCCATCAACTCCTCCACTTCGTATTTTGTAGGCATACGCCAACGTCTTCCCATTTTTTCTGTTGCAATATCCAAACCATAAGTCTTCACGGAATAAGTAGAGTCCGCAAAAACATTTTTCAGAGTAGTGTCACCCCATGAATAATAATCACCAAAATCTTCTGGAGAATCTGCTCCAACGTTGCATGATGCCCACGCTACAGAAAGACCTAAATCAACCGCACCTTCCGGAAGTTTTTCTTCTTCTCTGTCTGGGTCGACGCAATCATGACAACAATGACAGTCATCGACTGGCAAATAAACGCAAGAACCCATCACAAACGAAAGAGCCAAAAGCATTAAAAACTTGAAAATTCGCATAAAATTATCTTTTACAAACATACTACAAGTTAATCATCCAAACTAAACAATCTTGTCTTTTATTTCTCTCAAAACATGTCCTAAGACACATTCACGATGCAAATTTATAAATTTATTCCATATAACAAAAAGAATGCCCGCAAAATTTCTTACGGGCATTTTTTTTATTCTTCTCGAATCACTGCATCAGGGTGTTCTGCTTTCCACTCTTCTACATTATCGGAAAATTCTTTCACTCTCTTTGCCCGTTTATTTTTCCGAAACCACTCTGGGACATAAATTCGCTGAGGGATTTGCTGCCCTTCGTCAATGAATCGGCGACCTTCGGCATTTTTCACAATGGAAACATTGTCGTACAACTCTTTGCCCATCACATAGGTCTTTAAATTAAGCGTATCAGCCGAGAGTGTGATGCGTTGATAAAAACGCTCACCTGTACCCCACTTGACGACATCTCCTACAAATGTCATGTTATAAACCTTTTGAGAAGCATAACTGACAAGTCTCAACGGACCAACCATCTGCCCCTCTTCTGATGCTACATCGAAACGAGCATAGACATGTTCGTGTCCCTGCAAAACCAGATCGACCTTATAATCTTCTATCACACCGTCAAAAAAGAGACGTTGCATAAGGTTTCGGAAACGTCCTCTGACGGAATGCAAAGGGTGATGCAAAACGACCACATTCCACTTTTGCGTTGATTTTTCCAACTGCTCTTTCAACCATGTTCTCTGCTGAAAAAGATGCCAAAAATCACGGTTGGAGTCTAAAAAATAAAATCGGACATCGCCTTGGGTGAATGTATAAAGTGCATTTCCGCCATGCTCTTCCATGTTTTTTTGAAAGTACTTGAACGTAAGTGGGAAGCGTCCCTCTAAAGTTCTTTCGATTCCTTTCAAATATTCATGATTGCCAGTTACCGAGAGAATGGGGTAATTCTTCTTCACTGAATCCAACATTTGGTGGGTAATCCGCCAATAGTGGTCTGTTGGTCTCTCTATCAAATCTCCGCCGAAAAGTATGAACTGAACATCACTATTTTGTCTCACCGCAGCTGGGAAGAGGGTGTCAAAACCTGCATCTTCGTCTTCTTGTATATCTCCGAAGAAAAGGAATGAATAATCTATAGAATCTTGAAAATGAAAGCGATACCATTCTGTACTATCTGAAATAGCACGAACACGGTAACAATAATCGACTCCATTTTCTAAATTTTCCAAAGAGGCTGAATAGAAGGCAGTCTTGCCGGCGCGAGAGTGATAAACTCGCGGACTTACCTCTATAGAAAGAGTGTCAGATGACCCTATCGCATGGTAATCCAACCAACACGGAGTTTCTTCTTCTCCATTCACCCATGTCACATACCTCGAATTGGCTTCATCTCCCATGGTCAACAAGACACGGTCGATTTTCTGCTCCACGCTGAACGATGCTTCTGGAGGATTACCAAACCAAACATTCCAACGCTTCACGCACAACACCACCAATGCGACGAGAACGACAAGGGCAATAATTAGTTTTATTCGACTACTTTTCTTCATTTCCACTACGACTTAATAGCCCAAAACCTTCAACATCGATTTGAAACTCTGCTCTTTGGCAAATAGTTTTGTATAGTATTCTCCATTCTCATCGACATCAATCACCACCAACTTCGGAGCTGGCAAAAGGCAGTGCTTGATTCCTCCGAAACCACTCAAAGCCTCTTGATAAGCCCCCATGTGGAAGAATCCGATAAACTGCTCTCTTCCTTGCTGCATCTTAGGCAAAAAGATGGCATTGGAATGCACCTCCGCATTATAGAAGTCCTCGCTATCACAGGTCAACCCTCCTAAATGAACACGTTCGTAAGGTTGATCCCAATTATTTATGGCCAAGAATGGGAAACGTTGATTCAACGCCCAAGTGTCGGGCATCGTGTTGATGAACGAGCTGTCGATCATATTCCACAACTCTCGGTCATTCTGTTGTTTTTGGTTGACGATGGAATACAACATCGCGCCACTCTCGCTGACAGTGAAAGAACCGAACTCGGTGAAGATGTCAGGCTCTGCAACACCCTGCATAGCGCAAGAGTTTTTGATTTGTGCGACAATCTCTTCCGCCATGTATTCGTAATCGTAAGAGAAATCCAAATGAGATTGGAACGGGAAACCTCCTCCGATATTGAGGCAAGTAAGTTCCGGACAAATCTTCTTCAATTCACAATATAAGTTAATCGCTTTGTTCAACTCGTTCCAATAGTACGAGGTGTCTTTGATACCTGTATTTACAAAGAAGTGGAGCATTTTCAAATTCACCTTCGGATTGTTTTCAATCTTCTCTTTGTAAAAAGGGATGATGTCGGTGAATCGGATACCTAAACGAGAGGTATAAAAATCGAACTTAGGTTCTTCTTCCGTTGCAATGCGGATACCTACATTCATTTCTCCTTCATAGTCCGACAACAACATATCCAACTCGTCTTTATTGTCGAGAATCGGAATGACATTTTCAAAACCGTTCCTCATCAGCGTTTTTATATTCTCGACATATTGAGGTATTTTAAATCCGTTACATAGAACAAATCGCTTCTTATCCAAATAACCTGACTCATGTAAGCACTCCAACAAGTTCACATCATAAGCAGAAGATATTTCAACATTCACTTCATGTTTCAACACCTCCTCCATCACAAAAGAGAAATGGGAGCTTTTTGTGCAAAAACAGTAGTTATAGTCTCCTTGGTAATCTACCTTTGCCATTGCCACATTGAATAGGCGACGAGCGCGCTGTATGTTCTGTGCAATCCTCGGCAGGTAAGAGATGCGCAGGGGAGTTCCATACTGCTTGATAACATCCATCAAAGGGACATTAAACCAATACAACTCATTGTCTACCACACTAAACTCGTCGTTCGGAAATTCAAACGACTGTTCAATCAAGTCAACGTACTTGTTCTTCATCGTTTTTTTTAATACTCTTTAGGTGGGTTCTACAATCTACCCACGATTTATACTTTTTTATTTATATTACGGTGAATTTATAGAACTCACCACAATGTTATTATCGCCAGTTCCGACATGAACCGCCTCAACCAAAAATTGCAAATTCCACTTCTGACAAACAAAGTAGTCTACATGGATAAAAAATTTGCAACCCATCCGAACGAGTCGAAACTGAGTTGCAAATATAACTATTTTTAATTACTATCCGCCTTTTCGACGAATAATATTATCATTACATGTTCATTCCACCGTCAACTTGTATCACCTGACCAGAAACGTATGATGACATATCAGAACCTAAGAAGAGTGCCACGTTGGCAATATCTTCTGGTGTACCTCCTCGATGCAAAGGAATTTTCTCGCACCACTCTTTTCTTGTCTCCTCAGACAATTGATCTGTCATGGCAGTGATGATGAATCCGGGAGCAATAGCGTTTGCACGCACGCCTTTCTTACCATACTCCTGTGCGATAGACTTCGCCAATCCAATCATACCTGCTTTTGAAGCAGAGTAGTTGCATTGTCCTGCATTTCCGTGAACTCCGACAACAGAACTCATATTGATGATGCTTCCTTTACGTTGACGCAACATCACCGGCACTACTGCATGAGAGAAGTTGAAGGCAGATTTCAAGTTTACAGTCAAGACTGCATCCCATTGTGCCTCTGTCATACGCAACAAAAGTCCGTCTTTTGTAATTCCAGCATTATTCACTAAAACATCAATTGAGCCAAACTCCTTGGCGATCTCTTCCACCACCTGATGGGTCTGCTCAAAATCAGCCGCATTTGAAGCATAGGCTTTCACTTTCACGCCCATGGCTGCGATTTCTGCTTCTGTAGCTTTTGCATTTTCATCCAAAACCAAGTCTGTGAATGCGATATTCGCGCCCTCTTCAGCAAACTTCAAGGCCAACGCCTTTCCAATCCCTCTTGCGGCTCCCGTGATGAGCGCCGTCTTTCCTGATAATAATCCCATAGAAATATATTTAAGTTAATTCTTCTATTTTTTTCGCCTGCAAAGATATAACAAAGAAACGAAAGTGAGTGCGAAAAGGGGAAAGAATGTTGTCTGTTAGCAATTTGACAGTATTTGCAGAGATGTTGCAGTGCCATTAAAAGCCTGTGGAAAGTCAAGAAATGACTTAGTTTCGTTACTACCCCATTACTTCGCATCTGATTTTGCAGTATTTGCAAAACGCAGGTACAACAGGAGCAAAGCGTGATGCCATATTCGATTATTTGAAAGAAGTCCTGCCACAAAATAAGACACACGAGCAACAAGAACGAATGTTGGGTCATATTCTTTCAGATATGAGAGAAAATAAGATGATATCAATAGACGGCAGAACTTGGTATATAAATTATGACCAATTATGACCAATTATGACCAATTATGACTAATTATGACTATTTATAACTATAAAAGGGGATTATAACTTAAAAAGTAGCCAAACTCTTTGCTCAATCAAGGAATTTGGCTACTTTTATATTAGAGTTGTTTGACAAAGCATAACGCAGAAGATTGGTGCAGTCCCAAAGTCACTAATCGGTATCAACAACTTTCTAACATAGTATTCGCTAATTGAGTATCAATCAGATACGGAATAATTGATTTTCGCCTGCAAAGATATAACAAAGAAACGAAAGTGAGTGCTAAATAAGAAAAACAGTTCTTATCTTTTATACGTTGAAGCCCTAATGGGCAAATCGTCTTCGTCAACGCACTCCCGTCTTAATCAGATGCCTGATTTTATCATTGAACGAGTCATTGGAGATAAGTTCCTCCACTCGCAAGTGCATCCTGTAACGCCAATAGTTGTTCGGGTCGCCGGGGTCATTGATGCGCTCCTTGAAAGTGTCGCTCCAACGCAACGCTCCATCAACCGCCATCCAATCTTGCAAAGGAAGAATCACCCATGAAGCGGGGGATTTGAGATGGTTTTCAACGATTTGCTCCGCCACCCATGGCTCACAATATTGTGGAGCATCGCCGTATTGATGCAGTTCATTGCTGAAATAACGGCAGACACCCTCCCTCTCGGTTTCCCACCATTGACGCATGGTACTCATATCATGGGTGGAGGTGGTGCAAACGGACAAGTATGGCACTTTCTTAAGGTTACCAAACTCGACGTACTCCTCCTTTGGCATTCGCTGAATCTCCAAACTCAAAATCTGCAGCTCCTCCATAACTGAAGCGACACAATGAGGGACCATTCCTAAATCTTCCCCACACACCATCATGTTGGTGGAGTCGATCAATGGCTCCAACTTCCGCAAAGCGACACCTTTCCAAAAATCATTGTGACGATGGTAATGAAAATCCTCGTATATCTTTCGCAACCTTTCTTGCAAATCTCTCGACAACGTCGGGAAGAGGTAACTTTGCGGAAGTGCGATGCGAGGATGATACTTTCCCTTTTCTTTATAATCTTCCACAAACAGAACCTGACAACAAAGGTGATATAGTTTTTTCTTTAAAGCCTCCTTTTCTTCGCCTCCGCCCAACTCTCGGTCGATCTTCTCCTGCGTATCATATTGCTCTTTTAGACGATAGCGGTTTTCTGCCGTCTTCTCCAAATAGAGTGATGCGACTTCTTCTTTTTCTTCACCGAAAAGCTGCGCTAAAATATCATCATTGATAATCGGACGGGTATAATATTCTTTGTCAAATTTCAACCCATACTCCTCTATTTCAGGTATGCTCATCGGCAATGCCGGAGTGAACTGCCCCAATAGTCCGTAATGCGACGAAACAGGGGTTCTGAAAATACGGAAGAATCCTAATATGTGGTCGATACGATAAGCATCGTAATACTCTGACATCACCGACAATCTTTTCTTCCACCACTGGTAATCATCTTTCGCCATCTCCTCCCAGTTATAGATCGGAAATCCCCACACCTGACCAGTTTTTGAAAAATAGTCTGGTGGCGCACCGGCACTTCCTCCACAATCGAACAACTCCGGATGTTGCCACACGTCCACACTGTTGCGACTCACGCCAATCGGAATGTCTCCTTTCAATGCGACCCCTTTGGAATGGGCATGTTCAACGGCCTCTTTCAATTGCAGATGCAAATGGTATTGAACGAAAAAGTGGATTGCCACATCCTTGTAATTACGGTTCGTACTTGAGCAATACTCCTCCACCCTCTTCTCATCATATCGGGCATCGTCGCCCCAACAAGTGAAATCTGCGGTTTTATGTTGATGACGAAGGAAGCTGAACACCGCATAAGGTTTCAACCACTCTTTGTTGGCTTCAAAGAATATTTTAAAGTCTTCCGTGGTAAAAGTCTTCTTCGCCTCCTTTTTATATAATTCATGAAAATACTCCCACTTATAGCGGTTCACCAATTCGTAGTCGACAAATTCGAGTTCTTCCAACTCTTTTTTTCTCCGTTTATACTCTTTAGGATTTTTCAATTCTCCTATCTTCTCCACGTTAAGGTACATTGGATGAAGAGCATAAACAGACACTGCACTATAAGGGTAGGAGTCTCGCCAATCCCCGAAAGTGGTCGTGTCATTTATAGGAAGGGTCTGAATCATCCGCTGTCCGGTTTTTGATGCCCAGTTGGCAAGTTTTTTCAGATCCAAAAACTCCCCACACCCGAAACTCTCCTTGGTTCTCAGAGAGAAGACCGGCACGGCAGTTCCTGCGCCTTTGAACAGAGGCAGAGCAAACCGTGGTGCGGCATCATTCACGACTATCAAGTCGGTGGAAATCGATACAACAGATGGCAATCGACGATTTTCGCCCTCCTCCCAATATAAGATGGTATTGTCTTTGGGGTCTAAGATGACATACTTATATTCTAACGGGAAAGTAATTTTTTTCGAATCGAATGTTTTAGAAAAATCAGGATAATCGAGCGCATTCAAAGAGACCGCCCCCTCTTCCGTCCACCTGCCTAAAGAGGTGGAACTTCCGACGATGGCAAGCTGATGGTTGTAATTGACATCAGTGCTGAATGTGTTGAAAATGACAGGAAGTTTTTCCGTCATCTTTTTCTTTTGGACTGGCGCGTGTTTCCTAATCGCCTTGCTCATCACCGCCGACTTTAAGATGCGCGGCAACGTAGAGGAGGTGCTAAGACTCTCATATATAAGGACAATATTCAGCTCCTTCTCATAAGGACCAAACTGATGGGAGAGAGGCATTTCACCAAAAACTCTCCTTCCATAACGCTCTATGTAGAAATTATACCGGAAGACTTTCGCTTCGGTATAAAAAGTGACATGCCAGCCATCTGGCGTATACTCCATCGGGATTCCTTTCCCATCTTTTTTCAAAGCATCACAATCTCCCTCGATGAAGAGTTGTTCTCCCCACTGAGAAGCATACCTTAAATACATAGTCACTTTCATACGCTTTCAATTTTTTTTAGTTTAAACCGCCCCTCCTAATCATCACTCTCTCTTTTCTCCTTTCCTATAATAATAGACAAGGCCATACTCCCGACAACTGTTGATTTTCTCCTTCAGGGGTAATTCGCTATATTTTTTTTCCACTTCATCCCAAATGCCGAGAATCAGCTGGTCGACCTCCTTATTCAATATCGAAACATTATCAATACAACGGGCGGTATTGTTCTGCAACACCTTTTGCCTATTGTAGCCATCAAGGAACGTATCATAGAAGACACGCACATTGGCGATGGTTGGATTATAGATCGGAATGCCTCCCTGCATGGTTCGCTTGCGTTCACCTTCGATGACACGCTTCCCCCACAAAATAAGGTTCTCGTCCGAATTGAGGTCTGGCACGGAGAAATCCTCCGGGTCTAACTCATACAACAACTTATGTTCCGTCTTTATTTCACCACGCAACACGCACATGTTGAGTGTTTGAATAAAATGGGAGACGTACAAGCGAGCCTTTCGCTCATCCTCTTGTAGTTTCCTGCTTTTTGAGAATTGGTTTTCACAACTCTGCCTACTTTCTGAAAGGGCCTTCTGATACTTCACAAGCATCGCCTTCGCATTTTCCCACAACTCATAAGAGAATGCAAGATTGTAGACTTCCGCTGTATTACCCATCTCTACCGCTTGTTGAAGCGACCTCAAACGTGCTTGATTCGTGTTTGGTAATCTTCGATAGGGCATTGTCTACAATATTAACTAATTCGATGAATCAACCTTTCAGCCAATTGGTATAATTTCTCTTTCTCGGCTTCCGAACGCCCCACTCTGCGCAAAGCCTCAATCGCCTGCTCGTAGTACTCTTGCATCTTCATCTCAGTCAGCGAACGCAGGTGTAACTTATCATATATGTCTGTTACCGCCGCAACCTTTTCGCCTCTGTTGAATTCCTTTGCAGTAATCCACTTCATCAACTCCTCTTTGTCGTCTCCTTCCGCCTTCTGCATCGCACTAATCAGCAAGAAGGTCTTTTTGTTGCAACAAATGTCTCCTCCAATCTCTTTCCCGAAATCTTTTGTGTCTCCATAGACATCCAACAAATCATCTTTCAACTGGAAAGCGATTCCAATTCCGATTCCAAACTCATAAAGAGCCTGCGCATCCAACTCTCCTGCGCCGCCACAGATGGCACCGACCTTCAGCGCAGCGGCCAACAACACAGCAGTCTTCAACCGAATCATCTCGATATACTCCGCAACAGAAACATCCAAACGACCCTCAAAGTCCATATCATATTGCTGTCCTTCACAGACCTCTGCCGCCGTACGAGAGAACAAAGGCAGAAGTTGGGGGAGAATAGCAGGATCACACTGTTCCAACAACTGGTATGATTTGATGAGCATCGCATCACCCGACAAAATCGCAGTACTGTCATCCCACTTCACATGCACACATGGCTTCCCTCTTCTCACCTCGGCACGATCCATGATGTCATCATGCAAAAGAGTGAAATTATGGAAAACCTCCAAAGCAAGCGCAGGTTTTAACGCACGCTGCACATCTCCTGAAAATAGTTCGCACGCCATCAACGCACTAAGCGGACGAATGCGCTTTCCCCCTAACGACAAAACATACTTGATAGGGGCATATAGATTCTTAGGGTCAATCTCCCAATTTAGCTTATCAATCTCGCCAATGATATACGATTGAAGTTCTTTAATATCCATGTTTTACGAAAGTGTTTTTTTATTATATTTTTTTAATCATTCTCCATTCCCCCTCCGGGTACGGTTATAACTTCTGTAACTATCATATTCTATCTCCACATCCGGTTCTATAAAGGAGTCTTTGTGCGCCAACTCAAAAGTGATATACTTGATGGTCAGACCTCTGCTCAACCACTGCTCTTCGTAGGCGGTCTTTATAGATAATATCTTGTCATCTGCAAAGTCCGAATGATACAAATCATCATTCCGAAAAGGAACATTATAATCGTTGGCTTTCAGCATCTCACAAGTATATTGGAAAAGGAAATTGCTATCCGTCTTCAAATGGACGATTCCGCACGGTTTTAGGAATTGCTGATAAAGCTCCATGAAACGCGTTGAGGTGAGTCGCTTACGCACCTTCTTCATTTGCGGGTCAGGGAAGGTGATCCAAATCTCTGAAACCTCATTTTCAGCAAAAAACTCCGGTATGATTTCAATGTTCGTACGAATGAACGCCACATTCTTCATACCCTTCTGGAAAGAAGATTTTGCGCCAGTCCACATCCTCGCCCCCTTTATGTCTACTCCGATGAAATTCTTGTCAGGATAAATCTCCGCCAAAGAAACGGTGTACTCTCCCTTTCCACAACCCAACTCCAAAACTATCGGATTGTCGTTGCCAAAAAAGGCATTCCACTTTCCTTTCAACGGAAATGGTTCTTTCCCCTCTTGTAAGGCAGAAAACGTATATTGGAATACGTGAGGGAACTCATCCATATCCTTAAATTTCGCCAATTTGTTTTTTCCCATCTCTGCTCTACTTTTATTTATCTTTACTCTTTTCTATCCGAAAGCCCATTTCATGAATCCCCTGTAGTATGTCGTTGCGCATACCTTGGTATAAATCAAAACGGAACTTCCCCGTCCGAGGAAACTTCGTCGTCGGCATGAACATTACCGGCAATTCATAAAGCGAACCTGTCGACTTCCCTATCCAATTTCCGTAATTGTCCGCCAACACACATTCCAACGTGTCGGTATAACTTTTCCCGTCCGGAGCCTCACTGCGAACAAAAAGCCAAAAGTTCTTATAGCTATAGTCCGACGAGTGTCGAATATCAATAACAAGGTCGTAGGTGGTCGTCGTATCTGTCGCATCGTATTCAAAAGAGACCATGCTATCCTTGTGCCAACCCTTCTCATCCACCACTTTCACATCATGAAAAACGGATGGTTCGCCACACCCGACCAAAAGCACGAGCAGGAACGACAATCCACATGAAAAAATCTTTTCGATACTACTCATTTTCTTGCGGTCTGTTTGATTGGTTGTTATTCATCTGCTGTCCGTTTTCCGGGCGGCGGTTGTTTCTACCCCCATTAGGGCGACGATTGTTGCGGCCACCTCTTCCATCGTTGCGGCCACCGCCTTCACCCCTCTGCATATTAGGATTGTTGCGGTTGAAATTCCGACCATCATTCTGACGATTATCATTCTGACGACCATCATTCTGACGATTATTCCGATTTTCCCACCGCTCGTTTTGTGGCATATCACCACCCTGCTGCGGCAAACCACCTCTTCCCTCTTGGTAAGAGTTGTTCATATTGCCCTGACGACGATCTCGGTTGTTGTTTCGGCGGTTGCGGTTGTTGTTTCGGCGGTTGTTATCCTGTCGCTCTGCCGTTCCCTCTGCAGAAAGATTATTCGAGTCGTTCTCTCTGTTTTCCTCGCTCTCCTGCTGATTAGCATTCGCATTCGTCACATTCGCATTGCCCTTGCCCGATTTGTCTTTCTTCTTTTTCTTTTTCTTATCAAAACGGGTGAGACTATCTTGACCAACCACATTTTCGTAATCAATCACATGCTTTTCTTCACCAGAACTCTCCAATAGAGAGTCTACTTTGATGCCTTGGCTATTCAATGCGATTATCTCCCTGACACGCTCTACCGGGATAGAAACGATATTGGCTGCCATTTTAGGAGAAGAGGAGTATTGCATCACCCCACTAAAGACATCAGTCTTAAAGTGGTAAAAAGTAGCATCCAAAGTCTCCAAAGGGATGTTTCTATCTGGCAACTGTTTTTGCGCCTCTACGTATGCGTCAATCTCAAAATTCAGACAACATTTAAGTTTGGCACACTGACCTGCCAACTTCTGCGGATTGAGGGAAATCTCCTGATAACGAGCCGAACTGGTCGCTACAGAACTGAACTTGGTCATCCAACTTGAACAACACAATGCCCTACCGCAAGGTCCAATTCCCCCAATGCGTCCGGCCTCCTGACGCGCACCAATCTGCTTCATTTCAATGCGCACATGAAAGGCATCCGCCAACACCTTGATAAGTTCACGGAAATCGACGCGCTCGTCGGCGATATAGTAGAAAATAGCCTTGTTGCCATCCCCCTGATACTCCACATCTCCGATTTTCATATTTAGCCTCAAATCCTCTGCGATTTTACGAGCCCTCAACATCGTCTCATGCTCCCTCGCCTTCGCCTCCTCGTAACGCTCCATGTCGTTTGGGCGCACTTTCCTGTAGATTCGTTTTATCTCTGTTCGGCTCTGGTCTACATGATACTTCTTCATCTGCGCCAGCACCAACTGTCCTGTCATGGAGACCGTTCCGATGTCATGACCGGGAGATGACTCCACCGCAACGATATCCCCTTTCTCCAACGCCAACTCATTTGTGTTTCGGTAATATCCCTTTCGGGTATTCTTGAACGTCACCTCCACAAGGTCCGTCGCACTGGAAGACTCCGGTATGTCGCACAGCCAATCGAACGTGTCCAACTTCTGATCTGTTCTTTTGCTGCAACCTCTTGTATTCATTTTGCAGCCTTCATTTATACTCATATAGTCAATTTCTTGAATTTATATCTTATTTACGTTATCTCTCAAATAATATTGTTCTCCTCATCATTTCCGAATCAGCACGGCGATCTTCAACGCCAAATCGAAAAAGACAATCTTCGCCTGAACATTCTGCTCAACATGACGCTCCGACAATTCCAGCTCCGACAGGAAACCCGAAATGTTACGCTCATTGATGAACGGCGCGAACTTCTGTGAGAAGGCAGCTTCCTCCCTCGACTGGTAGTTGAGTTGCGATACTTGCAAGTTGAATATGAAATTCTCCCGCACAGTCTTCTGCGCATACCGCAAGAAAGAGAGTTGCTCTTTCTTCCCAGCCATACCAATCGACTCCGCCCACATCTTCAACTCCTTCACCTTTCTCGCATAGCAATAACGCATCACCTGCACGAAAAGGTTGTGATTCTCATTCTCCGACTCATACGCATGATGAAGCTCCATCGCCTTCGTCAAACTTCCGTTGGAGACGTGCGACAAATACGCCAACTCGTCCGGCGCAATGTCCGACTCCTTACTTAGCGCATCCGACAAATCAGACTCCAACAGAGGAGGCACGAAGAAACGCTGTGTCCGGGAAGTAATCGTCAGCAACAACTTCTCCGCCTCGTCGCTCACCAAAATGAAGAGCGTTTTAGATGGCGGTTCTTCGATAATCTTCAAAAGCTTGTTGGCACATACATCGTTCATCATTCGCTCCGGCAACCAAATCACCATGATTTTGTACTCAGACTGGTATGATTTGACATTCAGTTTTTTTATAATCTCATCACTCTCATTCGCATAAATCATGCTCTGCTTCTTGTCCTGACTGATGCACTGCTCCCACTGCCCCAAATCGAAATAGGGCGATTGCAACACACGTTCACGCCATTGAGCCAAGTAATTATCACAAGTGATGCTATCCTTTGAACGAGTGATCGGAAAAGCGAAGTGCAGGTCTGGATGCACCAGTTTTTGCATCTGAATGCACGACGGACACTCACCACAAGAATCCTCCTCCGTCCGATGCGGACAATTGACATATTGCGCTAACGCCAATGCCATCGCCAACTTTCCGCAGCCTTGCGGACCATGAAACAATAGCGCATGAGGAAGCCGATTGCCATTCACCGCCTTGATGAGTGACTCCTTCAATCTCAATTGACCATATACATCCTTAAAACGCATTGTTTTTCAGTCCATTTTACTTATGAAAACTATCATCGTACAAAGTTACGAAAAATTTGACGAATTACAACGACTTTTTATATTATATATGTATCAAACATCTTCTCAACCTCAAAAGAAACGATTTGAACACTAAAACCAACCTTTTTATCTCACTTTCAATCCTATTTAAGTTTTTTTTTGTACATTTGCACAGTTTTCAGCCGTTTTCCTTTCGTTCGTCTACTCGACCAGAGGAAAAAAAACAGGCAAAACAGCGGACGATAATTCCGCGAAACAAAGTAGGTAATGACGATTTTTGACATAAACACAATATAAAGAAAGAAATGGCATACAGATTTATCTCTGCTGAAGAAGCAGCGTCGTACATCAAAAACGGCGACGTGATTGGAATTGGAGGTTTCTCTTCTGTAGGAACAGTGAAGGCTGTTCCTGAGGCGTTGGCGAAACGCGCCGAAGAGGAACACAGCAAAGGGAACGAGTTCAAAGTTGGTATGATCACCGGTGGTTCTACTGGCGACCAGATTGATGGTGCGCTATCTCGCGCAAAGGCAGTACAATTCCGTACCCCGTTCCAATCTTCTAAATTCATGAGAGATGCCATCAACAATGGCGAAGTACACTACTTCGACATGCACCTTTCTCATGTGGCGCAAGACCTTCGTTACGGATTCCTCGGAAAATTGGACTTCGCATTGATCGAGGCTGCCGACATTACAGAAAATGGTGAAATTGTCTTGACGACCTCTGTGGGTATCACCCCGACTTTGGTGGAAAAAGCTGACAAAATCATCATAGAACTGAATGAACACCATCCTGCCAAAATCATTGGCATGCACGACCTATACGAACCGATCAACCCGCCTTACAGAAAGGCTATTCCGGTTTATAATCCTAACGACAAAATCGGTTCTGCCACATTGAAAGTCGACCCTAATAAAGTGCTGGGCGTGGTGAAAACCAACATGAAGGACGGTATCGCTCCATTCACTCCTGTTGACGCAGTAACTGAAAAGATTGGCGAAAACGTTGCCAACTTCCTATTGAGCGAGCTGCACAGAGGCATCATCCCACAAGAATTCCTCCCGCTGCAATCAGGTGTGGGAAATATCGCTAACGCAGTATTGGGCTCTCTTGGAAAATGTGACGACATCCCTGCCTTCTCAATGTTTACAGAGGTAATCCAAAATTCAGTTATCGACTTGATGAAGAACGGAAGAATCACATTTGCCAGCGGAAGTTCTCTGACGCTGTCGGACGATGTCTTGATGGATGTCTACAACGACTACGACTTCTTCCGCGACAAACTGATGTTGCGTCCACAAGAGATCACCAACAACCCTGAGGTGGTTCGCCGATTGGGTGTCATCGCCATCAACACTGCTTTGGAGGTGGACATCTTCGGTAATGTGAATAGCACAAACGTTTCCGGAAAGAAGATGATGAACGGTTTGGGTGGTTCTGCCGACTTCTCTCGCAACGCTTTCCTTTCTATCTTCACTTGCCCTTCTGTCGCTAAGAAAGGGGTGATTTCTGCCATTGTCCCAATGGTGAGCCACTTGGATAGTTCAGAACACTCTGTGAAGGTGATTGTGACGGAACAGGGAGTAGCAGACTTGCGTGCGAAATCTCCAATCCAACGTGCGGAGACCATCATCGAAAATTGCGTACACCCAGACTACAAAGAGTTACTTTGGGATTATTTGAAAATCTCCGCTGGGAAATGCCACACTCCAATGTCTTTGCAAAAAGCATTGCAAATGCACATCACATTGGAAGAGACCGGCGACATGCGCAACACCAAATGGTAAAAGACCAATAAATCATTTTTTCATAAACCATTCCTCAAATCCTCGAGAAGATTCTTTCTTCTCGGGGATTTCTTTTTCATTCCGCTCCGACTCCCAAAACCGCTGAAAGTAGAGTCCGCCAACCATTTTTTGAGCAAAAAATTACCTTTAAGCGATTTTTTTCACTAACTTTGCCACTTGAAATCTTAAAAAAGGTAAAAACTGAAAATATTGAATATGTCAGGTAATACACTTAATCGTTTGCAAGTCAAGACTTTAAACTGGTTAGTTGGAGTCGCTTTAACGTTGTTTCCATCACTCTCTTTCGGTCAGGCAGAATTGCCGTTTACGATGACGGAGGAGGCACTTAACGACCAGTCCATAATAATCAACAAAAAAGGTCCATCGACCACTTGGGATTCTAGCAACAACGGAGTAAAATCTGGAGGTGCTGGAAATGGATTTAATTTCGACGACAAATATTTTGACGTTGCTTTCTCTGGAATCCCTGATGCTATTTCTTTTAAAATAACATCAAAAGGAACATTAGGATTCCCCGTCACAAATGCAGATTGGTACATTGCAGAGAGTCCTGACAACATAGATTGGTCTTCTGTTCCATGGAGTGTAGCCGACGCATCGTACGAAAACGGACAATCTGAAACATTCTCAGTGCCTCTCAAAAGTACAACCCGCTATGTCAGACTATGCTATTCAGGAAACTTTGGAGGTACGTTTTGCAACATAACAATCACCCCGAAAGAGTTTACATTGAAAGTAATTGAAATGGGTGAAATCACTAGAGAAGAAAAAGTAAGGCCCTACGCCCCTATCTCTATCGCCACACCTCAAATTGACTGCTACACATTTACTGGCTGGGACAAAGATATTCCAGAAAACATGCCTTTTGATGATTTAACATTAACCGCAAATTTCTCCTTCAACCAATACACCTCTCATTTCAAAGTATCTAATGAAGAGTTGGGTGTAACATTAGAGGACTATGACCAAACTTTCGATTGTGGAGCTGCAGTTAGTGTCACTGACCCATCATTGAAAGGATATACGTTCATTGGCTGGGAACCAGAAATGCCTGCCACAGCCACTGAAATAATGGATGGCGCAACCTACGAGGCAAAATGGACTCACGACGAGCACAAACTTGCCCTGTACTTAACAGAAAATGATTCTATTGTTAAAATGCTCCACTACGGAGAGCCTACAGAGATAACCGACCCTATCCGCGAAGGATACACGTTTACCGGATGGAACAACCCAGCTCCTGAGACGATGCCTAACAACAACGTCACTCTCCGTGCAGGCTGGGACATCAACCAATATCCTCTCATCACCAATAAAGGATTGGATTTCGACCCTCCTGCGGATACTACAACATACAACTATAACGCCGCAATCTCTGTGCGAACTCCTTCTCATGAGGGCTACACTTTCAAAGGATGGAATCCTGAAATTCCTGCCACAATGCCTGCGGACACTTTCAGAACCACAGCTCAATGGGAGGTAAACCAATACCGTTATGTGGTCTACTCTTCTGAAACCGACTCTACTGTCGATGTCTTGGATTATGGAACTGAATTAGAGCCGTTAGGTACGTTGATGAAACCGGGCTACACTTTCAAAGGGTGGGACGTGGAGCAACCTAAAACAATGCCAGCTAAAAATCTCACCATCCGTGCGAAATGGGAAATCAACCAATACAAAATAAACTTCACTGTCGATGGTGTTGTCTACAAGACCTACACTTTCAAATTCAACGAACCTGTCGTTTTAGACGATTTGGCAGAACCGAAAAAAGAGGGTCACACATTCAATGGTTGGGATGGTGAAATCGCAACGACCATGCCGGCGAAGGATTTATCTTACGAGGCAAAATGGATCACCAACCAATATTCTGTCGTTTGGATCAACAACCCTGAAAATGACCAAATGAACGACACCCGCAACTACAAATATGGGGAGGAAATTCAAGTCGTAGTAGACCCAGAACGGGAAGGCTACACTTTCCTCGGATGGGACAAGGAGATTCCTGAAAGCATGCCTGCAAAAAATTTGGTTTTCACCTCTCTTTGGGAAACCAATTCTTATACAATCAACTTCTACTCAGAGGAAAAGTTATATCTGAAGCAAAACTACAAATATGGAGAAACAATCGATTATGAGTCGATTACTGCGCCAAAACGTGATGGATACACATTCTTAGGTTGGGACATCAACAAACCTGAGACGATGCCTGCAAAGAATGTCGACCTCAACGCAAGATGGTCAATCAACGCACACTACATCGTGATCGTCACAAACACAGAAGACCCAGCATCGAATGATACGGTCTACTACGATTTCGGCGAAGAGATCAAGCCTATAGAAGACCCAGAAAAAGAGGGTTACTCATTCATCGGATGGGATGTTAAAATCCCTGAGACGATGCCAAATAATTCGCTCGTCATCACCGCAAAATGGAGCATCAACAACTACACATTGACAACACTTGTCAATTGCGTTCCGACAACCTACACTTACACTTTCGGTGATAAAGTCTCTATTGCAGATCCTGAAATTGAAGGATATAAGTTTAACGGATGGACTCCAAGCGTTCCTGAAACAATGCCGGGACACAATGTTTTGGTGATTGCCGACATGGAGATTCTACAGTACGACTTTATCACAAACATCGACGATGTATTGGACACTGTAAAATATGACTACTCTGCTCCTATCGAAACTCCGGAGTCTCCTGCAAAAGAGGGTTATACTTTCATCGGTTGGTATCCTGAAATACCAGAAACGATGCCGGCAAAAGAGGTGCAAACAAAGGCATTGTGGAGCGTCAACACCTACAAGGTGAACTTCATTTCTGACGGAGATACTCTACAAACAACTTCCTACAAATATGGAGAGGAAATCATCCGTCCAAAAGCGCCAACCAAAATCGGATATACTTTCGTAACATGGTTAGACGAAATGGGGGCAGAAGTTCCTGCAAAAATGCCAGCATCCGACTTGAATTTCTACGCTGAATGGAAACTCAACAGCTACTATTTTGTAACGATAGCGGATGATGACATCCTCTCAAAAAAATATGATTACATGGAGGAAATCGCCACTCCTGAAATTCCTACTAAAAAGGGTTACACGTTCGTAGAGTGGAACAAAGAAATTCCGAAGACAATGCCTGCACAAAATGATACTGTGAAGGCTCTTTGGAAAATCAACTCTTATGTTGTCACTTGGGTAGTCGATGGCGACTCTTCTTCTGCAATCTATGATTACGGAGAAAAAATCCAAAAAGTGAAAGACCCTGAAAAAATCGGTTACACTTTCGCAGGTTGGGATAAGATCATCGCAGAGACAATGCCTGACGGAGATTTGGTTTACAACGCAGAATTTACAGTCAACCAATACAAGTTCTTCTCAAATGTAGATGGCACAAGAGATTCCGTACTCTACAACTACGAAGAGGAAATCGTTTTGCCAGAGAATCCTACCAAAACAGGACACTCGTTCACTGGCTGGTTGGGTAATATCCCTGCTACAATGCCTGCCCATGACATTGAAATCTTTGCTTCTTTTGTAAAGGATACTTTTGAAATCAAGGTTATGTACGAAGGTGATTCTCTCATCTACAAATATCCTTATGCCTCTGAAATCCAAACCATCATCGCACCTGCAATTACAGGAAAGAAATTTGAAGGGTGGAGCGAGGATCTGCCTGCAACCATGCCTGCAGAAAATATTGTCATTGAGGCGTTGTATAAGGCATACCAATATCAGTTGACAGTCATCAAGGACACAAAAACAGAGATTGAATTCTACGATTTTGGCGAAGAGGTAGCAACTCCAACAGAACCTACTAAGGAGGGTTACACTTTTGCTGGTTGGGATGTTGAATACCCTGCTGTCATGCCAGATTCTAACGTAGTGGTCACTGCCCTTTGGACTATCAACCAATATGACTTCACCGTTGTTGTAGATGATAGCGCAACAATTACCGCATACGACTTCAACGCAGTTGTGGAAGTTCCTGCCGACCCTGTGAAAAAAGGACACACATTCCTTGGTTGGGACAATGAAATACCAGCCGTCATGCCTTCTCAAAACGTGACAATCAACGCAAAATTTGTGGTCGACACATTCTCTTTCACTACAATCGTCTTGGATGAGCAAAAAGAGGTGCGCTACACATTCGATGCAGTGGTCAGCACTCCTGCTGAACCAACTCGTGAGGGCTACACATTCACAGGCTGGAGCGACTCAATCCCGACAAACATGCCAGACTCAAACGTAACCGTTACCGCTGAATGGGCTATCAATCAATATAGTGTAGCATTCGTTGTGGATGGAGAAACCGTCCAAACCGACATCTACAATTATGGAGATAAAGTTGAGGAGATAAGCGTAGGCGACAAAGAGGGATACACCTTCAATGGTTGGGATGCTGAAATTCCTACAGAAATGCCAGCTGAAAACTTGGTTTTCAACGTAGTATGGAAAGTCAACACCCATAACTTCACCTATGTGACAGCAAGAAATACATTCTCCATCAGCTACTCTTACGGAGACTCTATCATCGTTCCAAGTGATCCAACTCGCAAAGGATTCAAATTCCTCGGTTGGAGCGACACAATCCCGGCTACTATGCCAGACAAGGATGTGAAAGTCAACGCACTTTGGGAGGCTAAGAAGTATGCCGTAACACTCGTAGTGGATGGTGTTGTCCGTACAGACTCTATCGTCTACGGAGATAGTTTGAAAATTGAAGACCAAAAGAAGGTAGGTTACATCTTCAAAGGTTGGGACTACGAAGTTCCTGAGGTGATGCCTGCAAAGAACTTCACTCTCACCGCAAAATTCATCGCTTCAAGCAAACTTATCGCATGGACAGAAAAACAAAAACTCTATGTGACAGGATTGCCAGATGATGCTGAAATCATCGTATTGGATGTATTAGGAAGAATGATTTACAGAGGTGTGAAACGAGAAATCGACCTTCCAACCGGTGGAATATACGTCGTGAAAGGTTGCAACCAATACAAAAAACTGATGGTGAAATAAACTTATCAGAAAGAACATTGAAAGTACGCCGTAATTCTTTGCGGCGTACTTTTTTCGTTATAGGCAACTTCTATAAATTAGGTCAAACTACCCAAAACCTTCTATGATTTACGAATTTTTATTACACTCTCCATTTTTCCAGACACTTCAGTTATGCCATTTTGTCACACCCCATGGCAAACTTCTGACAAACATTCCGAAAATCAAGCCAATCAGACTTTGGCACACTTTATGAAGTATAAATTATGAAGTACAAAAAATAGGGGTTAGCGCCCTTTAACGTAAGAATACAAAAATAAAAAACATAATAACGATGAACATCAAACCATTGGCAGATAGGGTTTTGGTAAAACCAGCTGCAGCAGAAGAAAAAACAGCGAGCGGAATCATCATTCCTGACTCAGCAAAAGAAAAACCATTGAGAGGAGAAATCATTGCTGTCGGAAACGGCACAAAGGATGAAGAGATGGTCGTAAAAGTAGGAGATACTGTTCTTTATGGTAAATACGCCGGAACAGAATTAGACCTTGAAGGAGAAAAATATCTCATCATGCGCCAAAGTGACATCTTAGCAATTATTTAATAAACCTTTCATTTAAAATTCAAAAAATCATGGCTAAAGAAATTAAATTCGATACCGATGCCCGCAACCTTTTGAAGAAAGGTGTGGACGAATTGGCTAACGCAGTAAAAGTAACATTAGGTCCAAAGGGACGCAACGTCATCATCGAAAAGAAATTCGGAGCTCCTCACATCACAAAAGATGGTGTCTCTGTAGCAAAAGAGATCGAATTGGAATGCCCTTACGAAAATATGGGTGCTCAAATCGTCAAGGAAGTGGCTTCTAAAACAGGCGACGATGCCGGTGATGGAACAACTACCGCAACAGTCTTGGCTCAATCCATCATCAACGTAGGTCTAAAGAATGTTGCCGCTGGCGCAAATCCGATGGACTTGAAGCGCGGTATCGACAAGGCTGTCGCTAAAGTAGTAGAAAGCATCAAAGCTCAAGCTCAAGAAGTGGGCGACGACTACAATAAAATCGAACAAGTTGCCACAATCTCTGCTAACAACGACAACGAAATCGGAAAACTTATCGCTGACGCAATGGCGAAAGTGAAGAAAGAGGGTGTCATCACAGTTGATGAAGCCAAAGGTATGGAAACTACCGTAGATGTGGTTGAAGGTATGCAATTCGACCGCGGTTATCTCTCTCCTTACTTCGTAACCAACACTGAAAAGATGGAGGTTGAGTTTGATAGCCCATTCGTTTTGCTTCACGACAAGAAAATCTCTTCTTTGAAGGACATCCTTCCTATTTTGGAGGCTACCGCACAATCTGGTCGTCCACTACTCATCGTGGCTGAGGACATCGATGGAGAGGCTTTGACCACATTGGTGGTTAACCGCTTGCGTGGTGCTTTGAAGGTGGCCGCAGTAAAAGCTCCCGGCTTCGGAGATCGCAGAAAGGATATGCTGGAAGACATCGCAATCCTAACTGGCGGTGTGGTAATTTCAGAAGAAAAAGGAATCAAATTGGAGAGCGCAACCATCGACATGTTAGGTTCTGCAGAAAAGATTACTATCAACAAGGACAACACCACCATCGTAAATGGTGCAGGCGCAAAAGAGATGATTGCCGAGCGTGTAAACCAAATCAAGGCTCAAATCGAAACAACTAAGTCAAGCTACGATAAAGAGAAGTTGCAAGAGCGTCTGGCTAAATTGGCTGGTGGCGTGGCAGTTCTTCACGTTGGTGCGCCTTCAGAAGTTGAAATGAAGGAGAAGAAAGACCGTGTGGACGACGCATTGAGCGCAACTCGTGCAGCAGTAGAAGAGGGAATCGTTCCCGGTGGAGGTGTGACCTACATCCGTGCAATCGACTCTTTGGAGGGATTGAAGGGCGATAACCAAGATGAAACTACTGGTATCGAAATCATCAAACGTGCCATAGAAGAGCCTCTTCGCCAAATCATCGCTAACGCCGGCAAAGAGGGTGCGGTGTACGTTCAAAAAGTACGTGAAGGTAAAGGCGACTTCGGTTACAACGCTCGCAACGACCAGTTCGAGAACTTCTTCGCTGCTGGTGTGATCGACCCTGCAAAAGTGACTCGTGTTGCTTTGGAAAATGCAGCTTCCATCGCTGGAATGTTGTTGACAACAGAGTGTGTCATCGCTGAGAAGAAAGAGGACAAGCCGGCTCCTGCTATGCCTCCTATGGGAGGCGGAATGGGCGGCATGATGTAATATCACCCTTTCCAAGAAAAAACTCCCAATGCCTGAAAAACATTGGGAGTTTTCTTTTTTTTTAAAAAGTCTTCCATAAACGTTTACCATTCTCAACTAAGAAAACACTACGCGTCAGCCCTATAATGTTGCCATAACTAAAAAATCAACTATCTTTGCAAAAAAGAGAATCGCATGAAAAAAAGATTCAACACGACCGGCAG